>NZ_JBEGDB010000660.1:0-767 GCF_043638955.1 Bradyrhizobium sp. 31Argb
GGAGCGGAAGCCGGCAGTGACGGCTTTTTTCCATCGATCGTGGTGGATAATCTCGGGGCAAGATCGGCGATGCTCTCAGCCGTGATGAAACTGTCGGATGGGAACATCACTAAATCGTCGTGACCGGATGGATTGCGCGCAGATGCGCGGCGGCGGGGGATGTCGCGCCATCATCCCTCTACGACCTGGCGCTCGCACCACAGCGTTGTGCCAACA
This sequence comes from Bradyrhizobium sp. 31Argb, assembly GCF_043638955.1. Lineage (NCBI taxonomy): Bacteria > Pseudomonadati > Pseudomonadota > Alphaproteobacteria > Hyphomicrobiales > Nitrobacteraceae > Bradyrhizobium > Bradyrhizobium sp. 31Argb. The sequence continues at coordinate 217 of NZ_JBEGDB010000660.1, forward strand.
TCCCCGGTGAAAGTCCGCCAGTCGACAAGGCATTTTCCGGGGACGGTCGTGAGGAGCGGTACACCAGCGATGATCGCATCAATAAATTCGTCGCGCAGGCCCCCGCCGAACCTCCTTCTTGGACAATTTGTTAATCACGAGGAGATCGACGCCGCTTGATCGCGTGGGCCACCACAACGGTAGCATCGGTAAGCCTATTAGCACCAAGCTTGCAGAACATGGCGCCGCTGCCGGGTGTGCTCGCATATCGAAATCTCGTGCCCCGTCGCAATGTCCAGCGCGAGCATGGTTCTCATGCCGTCGCGCCCTTCAGGTTTGCTGAACGAAGCCGCCGACGTGCACGCCTTGCCGCATGAGACTCCTGGGGTAAGTCGGCGAGCAGCTCACAAGCGTCCTGTTTCGCCGGTAGAGGATTGCCGCGACGCGCTTCGGATCGATGTCGGCAAGCTTGGTGATCATGACCGTGATCCTCTGGGCCGTGTGGACAGTTACCTTATCCAGAGCAGAGTGGCGGCAATGGCGACGACGGCGAAGTAGTTTCGCGCGGTCTT
>NZ_JBEGDB010000661.1:0-754 GCF_043638955.1 Bradyrhizobium sp. 31Argb
ATCATGCGCTCCGTCTATCAAACGGAGCAGCCCCTTCCAACTAAGCACGTGGTCCCACAATCGGGGTCCATTTCACTACATGACGGCCGGCGATCCGAGTTGCCCGGGCTAGTCTCGCCAACCGTCTACACGAAGGACGAGCAAACGATGCGGCAATTCCTGGCACTTTTGAGGCGCCGTTATGGCAGGCGTTAGTGTCGCATAAAGTCGCCGGCTGGCTCGGGTCAAGCACCGACTTCGCTGCAGACTCGATCCGCACTGCCGGCCCCGCGTAGGCCTCGTCGCGCGGCTTGACCTTGGGATACCAGACGAGAAGCGTCCCGACTGCGCGGTCTAATCCGGCGCCACGGCTTCTGCCAGGCCGTCGCAGAGTGCCTGCGCTACGCGGTTATAGCTCCAGTCGTTCTGGTGCAGCCAATTGCTGTCAAAATTGCTGATCATCTGATCAAAGGGGCCCACGATCGAGGTGCCAGTTGCGCATGAGTTCAAAGCGGCGGAATAGAGCGACGTCGTGCTCCGTCGAAATCTTGCCGATGATACGGAGCATCTCTTCGGTCGCGGCGGTCGGCCTCTCCTGTTGGTCAAGCACAGCGGGTGCGCATTGAAGGTTCATAAGGACTACGTCGGCGTTCGCGCCCGAGAGGTGATCTAGCATTACAGTTGTTTTTTTAGTGGGTTTCTGAATCCATGGGCAACCATGATTCGAAGATCGTGGACGCAGGCAGCGTCGATTGAGGAGACGCTTGCGTTGTGG
>NZ_JBEGDB010000662.1:0-746 GCF_043638955.1 Bradyrhizobium sp. 31Argb
GCGCGAAACTACTTCGCCGTCGTCGCCATTGCCGCCACTCTGCTCTGGATAAGGTAACTGTCCACACGGCCTAGAGTTGCGGCCGAAAAGGGCCTATCCTTGATCCAAAATGGTGCCTTTGGAAAAAATTTTTGGCTAGGGCGGGAGGCCGCCGGAAGCGCTCGGCTTCCGGTCGGGAAAAGCGATCGCAACTGGATGAGACCGGCGAGGAGGGCGGCCCTGACGAGGCTGCGGCCTTCATTGCGGAGACTGTTACCGAGTTGGTGAAACTCGCGGAGCGCCACCGCCTGGAGGTCTTGAGCCATCTCTTGGGCATGGCGAAGCTCGAGGCCGAAGAGCGGCTGCGGCTGCGCAGCAAACGCAAGCTGTCGTGAGAGGGTTGGTGGGTGCTGCTAGACCCTCATCCTGAGGAGCGGCCTCTTCGCCGCGTCTCGAAGGATGAGGCCCCGCCTGTGGCCTCGCCCTTCGAGACGCTTGCTGCGCAAGCTCCTCAGGGTGAGGGGATGAGATTCGGATTCGAATTTCAAACAGCTCTCCGCTGGATCGTCCGGCTTGACCGGACGATCCAGTATTCCAGAGGCGGCAGTGCTTGAGCCGAAAGGCCGCCGGATACTGGATGCCCGCCTTCGCGGGCATGACGGTGGCGTTGGTGAGAGAATGTGAGTGTGCATTCTCGCGGCGCGTTGCGTCCGAGCTTTGCGTTACTTTCCACCCTCTCATTGAGCAGAGGGCGCAGGGAAAGCCGG
>NZ_JBEGDB010000663.1:0-743 GCF_043638955.1 Bradyrhizobium sp. 31Argb
AGGCTTCCTCCTAAAAGAAAGCCTTGAATCACGTTCAATCTGATTTGAGAATCCCAAGAGTCCACACGGCCTAGAGATGTTCGGTTGAAGACGCCGAAGTCGGAAGCTGACACGGCGCTGAGGCCATTCCGCCGCAATTCAACAGCCACGCTGGCGCTTAAGCGTGTTTGGCTGCTATGGCGCAAGGCGCGCATCATATTCCGCGAGCGGCACGCCGATTGCTGGGATGAGGAGCATAAGCCGCCGCGGCCAAAGTGGTCGCAGCCGCCCCGCTCCGAAAGAACTCCCAATGAGGCTTGCCCGATTGATCCTGATAAATGCAACCTTAATCCTGATCCTGCTCCTGCTCGGAATAGCAGCAGCGGTCAACATCAGTCCCACTATTGCCGCAAACTTCCGTCTGCCGGGCAACGAGATTGCAGCACCGCTCATTCAGACGATCCGGCTCGAGGCCGGGTTGAGCTCTCGCGCGAACGGACATTTTTGCAGCCGGATCATCCAACCCGCGCATTTTGTATCCTTCTGTCGGCCGACCAGTTCCGCCCAAGTAAGTCGATGGAGAAGCCTCTCCGGGTATCGCAAGCAGCTTCACGACTAAAGAGCGGCAAGTTCGTGCTGTGGCGTTCGAATGTGAAGTTCGCCAATCGCGCGGATAGCCTTCAGATGATTGAAATGGACCCCGATTGTGGGACCACGTGCTTAGTTGGAAGGGGCTGCTCCGTTTGATAGACGGAGCGCATGAT
>NZ_JBEGDB010000664.1:0-740 GCF_043638955.1 Bradyrhizobium sp. 31Argb
CATCATGCGCTCCGTCTATCAAACGGAGCAGCCCCTTCCAACTAAGCACGTGGTCCCACAATCGGGGTCCATTTCAGGTCGTCACACGGCAAGTCGATGAACGTGATCGCGGACTTGCTTGGGATCAAGCCACGAACAGTCCAGTTCTATCTGGATAACGCGCGCGACAAACTCGGCGCGAGCAACCTCCAGCAGGCCGTCCGTATCGCCATGGAGAAGAAGTTGATCTAGCGACCACTGTGACAGGTCTACCGGACGATCCCTGCTCTTCGCGACCTTCAGCTAAACGACGACGGCCAGCCCGGAACTCGCTTGCCACGACGATTATCCGGCGGGGACTTTGGGAATGTAGCCGAGGCGATCGATCAGGTTGTTAAGGACAAGCTGACGCGCCCGATGCTCGGTCTCCGCATGTTCATGGATTCGTTGGAGCTCAGCCCGGCGTGCGGGATAAGAGTCTGTGTAAGCCTCTGCGGCTACCCGCTGCAATCGGGCCGTCTCCGCGAGCGCGACGCTAGCACGGTATTCGCGAATGGCGTCGATGGTCAGGCGCTCGAGCTCAGGTTGTGCCATTTCCCTGAAGACGTGCTCGAGATTGCAGGTGAACCCGGCGCCGGGCGATTCATCATCATTGTTCGATGCCACAATTCTCACACAGACTTAGTCCGCGGTGCGCCCCCGCCGACGATAATCCCCTTGATCCCAAGCCGGGGGTTAGAAAACCGCGATTAGACGGTCCC
>NZ_JBEGDB010000665.1:0-738 GCF_043638955.1 Bradyrhizobium sp. 31Argb
TGCGCCGCGGAGAGGAGAACGTGTCATGGTACTGCCTTCTGGTCGAGGATCTTGTCGCCGCTGTCCTGGATGTTGTTCTGGATTTCCACCCGACGCAGCCCCAGCATCGGCTCATGCGCGACGATCGTGTCCCCGATCGTGACGCTCTTGTACTGCTTCAGCAGCTCGCGGCCGGCCTTCAGCATCTGGTCGTTCTTGGCGACGCAGCCTTTGGTCGAGGCCTTGTAGGCGCTGGCCTCGCCCTCGAACTTGGCCCGCGCGGCGTCCTTGTCGCGGGCGACGTTGGCCGCCTCTTCATAGGCCGACTTCCATTTCTCCAGCGTCTCGTCGCGCTCGGCAAGGCGCTTGTTGAACTCGTCGACGGCCTCGCGGTGCTGCTTCTCGGTCTCGCGGACCTGCTTCTTGGCGGCGTCGACCTGGGCTTTGGCCGCGGCCTTGTCCCGCTCGGCGTCCGCCAGCTTGGCCTGCAGCGCCGTGCGCTGGTCCTCCAGTTGCCGGGTCTGCAAGGTGGCGCTGCGCAGGGCTTCGCGCAGCCGATCGGTCTCGGCATCGGCGTGGGCGAACTCGACGTGCGAACACACCGCGACGGCCGCCGTGAGGAAGGTGAGGATGCGTATCTTCATGATCAGAACTTTGCGTTGAGATCGACCAGCAGGACGTCGACGGCATAGGGCGAGCCGGCGATGTTGTTGGCGCTCAGCCAGCGCATCGACGCCCATACATTCTCGCTGAGGCCGA
>NZ_JBEGDB010000666.1:0-732 GCF_043638955.1 Bradyrhizobium sp. 31Argb
CACTGGCTGCGGCTTGTAGGTGCCGTCAAGCAACCGGGCTCGGATCGTGAGCCAGTGCTCCTTCAGGTAGGCCGGCAATTCGCCGACAGTCATCCCGTCGACGCCTGCCGCGCCCTTGTTGCGCTTCACTTGCGCCAATGCTTTCTTCAGATTCTCACGCTCGACCACTGCTTCCATCGACGGCCCTGCGACCGCTGGGTGTTCGAGACTGGCCCCCGCCGCGCGTGCTTCGGTCTCTTGGGCGGCGGCCTCCAGGGCTTCACCCTTTGCTCCGGTGCTCAAGTTCAGCTCGACCTGATTCTTCTGCCGCATGGCTCGCACGAGATGGACCGCTCTACTGACCACTTCCGCCGTTCGGGCCTTCAGCGGCGCGCCGCCGCCTACTACGCCCTCTGCTGACTTCTGCGCCGCGATCAAGCCGCCTTGCGGCGACCTCAGTCCCGTTACCGGGACACGGCACAGATCTCCCGAGGTAAGACCGACCGCCTTCACCGCGCGCCCGCCGGATCTACCGCCCCGGCCCTTGATGACCGTGGACTTCGCGATCAGCGGCTCGCTCGTCCGGCCGGGTCGGCCTCGTTATCCGGTGCTTGTCCATCGGACCGCGGTTTTGCTCCACGCTTTCTTCAGACCCCACCTCGCGATGACGCCCTTGCGCTTCGCTAATCCTTCGCCGTCATCAGGCTGGATAGAGGACTTCCACCTCCAAGCTGTCGTTCATACTCGGCACAC
>NZ_JBEGDB010000066.1:0-32312 GCF_043638955.1 Bradyrhizobium sp. 31Argb
CTGGCGACCCTGTCGACGGTGCTGGCGGCGCTTCGGGGGATCCGGTGATTGCACTACGGTCTGACCTCAAGGTGGTGATATCCCAGCGGCCGTCGAGGCGCTGCGCCAATACTGGATGCCGATCCGCTACGCACGCGCCCGCTGATCACTGCGGACGTGGGAGCTCTTACCGCTTACGGTCTACCTGTTCGGCTTCTCGCGCGGCGCCTATACCGTGCGGGTGCTGGCCGGGCTGATCCACAAGATCGGGCTGATCTCGCCGGAACAGGTCAACCTCGCCGGCAGCGGGCTCACCGCCTACAAGCAGTTCTCCGATGACGGCAAAGCGGGCACGGATGCCAGGCTGCAACGGCCGGCGAGCGACGAGTTCGGGCCGCTGCCGAAGGACCGCTACGACAATGCGGCGCAGTTCGCGCGCATTCTCTCCGTGCGCTGGCCGACCATCCGCTTCGTCGGCGTTTGGGATACGGTCGCAAGCGTCTTCGTGCCGAGGCCGGATCGGCTCTATTGGCCGAGCCTCGAAGAGCTTGCCTTCACGCTGCACAATCCGAGCATCAGGATCTTCCGCCAGGCGATCTCGATCGACGAGCGGCGCAGCATGTTCCGCCTGAAGAAGTATGACGAGCCGCAGCTCTTCTTCAGCAACCGCTTCATCCCCGATGAGAAGGCCGAGCCGCAGGATATCCTGCAGGTGTGGTTCGCCGGCGCGCATGGCGACATCGGCGGCGGCTATCCGGAAGCGCAAAGCGCGCTGTCGAAATATCCGCTGCTCTGGATGTTAGAGGAGGCCACGAAGTCCGGGCTCACGGTGAACATGCAGATGGTGAAGCAGCTCGCCTGGGGCGTGCAGCGCAGGGGCAGCCCGTTCACTTATGTGAAGCCCGACGTCGCGGGCGAGATGCACGACCCGATGACCTGGGGCTGGCGCATGATGGAATATCTGCCGAAGAAGGCCACCTACAAGGAATGGCCGGAGCGCAAATCGCATTTCGGCTTCTACATCCCCGACGCCGAGCCGCGGCTGATCCCTGATGATGCCGTGATCCACGAATCCGTGATCAAGCGCATGGACGCGGTGAAGGACTATCGGCCGATCAACCTGCCGAAGCAGTACAAGACCTTCCCAATGCCGGAAGCGCCGACCGAGCAGGCCCCGCCGGAAGCGGCGTGAGGTGTAGCGCCGTCGTCTCCGGCTCGACCCGCAAACCGCGCTTGTCATTCCGGGGCGTCCGAAGGACGAGCCCGGAATCCATCGGGCCGCAGGCGTAGACGGCGAAATGGATTCCGGGCTCGCGCTTCGCGCGCCCCGGAATGACGGGCGCAAGCGTAATTCCTTCCCGCGGCATGCGCCGGTAATCGCATGCATCCGCCGCGACGCAACCTCCCTGCCCGCGCGCTTGTCACGATCTCCGCCCGCTGGTTTGCTCATCGTATCGACACGCCGCGCGTGCGGCGGGCTCGATCCGACAACAAGCAGAACAACAGCAAGGGAGAGAGACAATGAAATGGCAGGCGCTCGTCGCGATTGCGGCGCTCGTGACATCGGCGGCCGCCGCGGCGGAGAAGAAGTATGGTCCGGGGGTGACCGACACCGAGATCCGGCTCGGCCAGACCTCGCCCTATAGCGGGCCGGCCTCGGCCTACAGCGTCATCGCGAAGACCCAGCTCGCCTATTTCAAGATGATCAACGACAAGGGCGGCCTCAACGGACGCAAGATCAACCTGATCAGCCTCGACGATGCCTACAGCCCGCCGAAGACCGTGGAGCAGACCCGCAAGCTGGTCGAGCAGGAGGAAGTGGCCGCGATCCTCAACCCGCTGGGCACGCCGACGGGATTGAGCGTACGCAAATATCTCAACGACAAGAAGGTGCCGCAGCTCTTCGTGGGCGCCGGCGCGACGCTGTGGGGCGACCACGAGCACTTCCCCTATTCGATCGGCTTCCAGCCTTCCTACCAGGCCGAGACCGCGGTCTACGCAAAATACGCGCTGAAGAACAAGCCGGACGCGAAGATCGCGCTGTTTTACCAGAACGACGACGCCGGCAAGGATTACGGCAACGGCTTCAAGAAGGGGCTGGGGCCGGAGCACGCCAAGATGATCGTGGCGGAAGCGACCTATGAATCCACCGATCCGACCATCGACAGCCAGATCGTGAAGCTGAAATCATCCGGCGCCGACGTGCTGTTCATGCATGCGATCCCGAAACAGGCGGCGCAGGCGATCCGCAAGGTCGGCGAGATCGGCTGGAAGCCGGACATGTTCTTCCTGGCCGCGACCTCGACCTCGGTCTCCTCGGTGCTGAAGCCCGCCGGCTTCGACCATGCGAAAGGGATCATCTCGTCCTACTCGCTGAAGGATCCGAACGATCCACAGTGGAAGGACGACAAGGACGTCCAGGAATGGCTTGCGTTCATGAAGACCTATTTTCCTGACGGCAACATGCAGGACCAGCTCATCGTCTACGGCTATGTCGTGGCGGAAGCAACGGTGCAGGTGCTCAAGCAGTGCGGCGACGAGCTGACGCACGAGAACATCATGAAGCAGGCCGCCAATCTCGACGTGACGCTGCCGATGCTGCTGCCCGGCATCAAGCTCAGGACATCACCGACCGATTACTTCCCGATCGAAGCCATGCGCCTGCAGCGCTTCAATGGCGAAACCTGGGAGCTGTTCGGCGAAACCATCGGCAATGATTGAGTGAGCGCAGCCGCGTAGGGTGGGCAAAGCGTAAGCGTGCCCACCATCGACACTCCGCTCGTGGCGGTGGGCACGCTGCGCTTTGCCCACCCTACGACAGATGCAAGTGTTGCGCGACGCCAGCGCCGCACTGCTCGCGGCACCCGCGCATCGGGGTCACGTGTCACGCACCATTACCCCCTCCGGCGCTGCGCACGCGGCGTGGCGAATCGCCGAAGCGGGCGCGGAATAGCCGGTTAAAATGCGAAATATCCGAGAAGCCGACTTCCAGCGCGATGTCGGAAATTCGCCGCGCGCTGTCGTGGGGCTGGAACAGCAGCATAAACGCCTTTTGGAGCCGTAACTCATTCACGCGCCCCGTGAACGACGTTCCGGATGACGCCATCAGGCGCTGCAGATAACGAGGAGAGATGCCCTGCCTATCGGCTACCACCTCCAGGGTGAGCTCCGGGTCCTGAAAGTGCGCCGCGATATGGTCGAGGGCGGCGCTGTGGCGCGCAGCCATGACTGCGCTCGCGTTGCTCTCGCCCAAGGGAGCGTGCTCGCTGATTGCGAGCGCCGCGAGATCGTGGATGTGACTAACGATCGCATCACGTAGCTTAGGGGCAGCTAGAGCGTCCTCCTTCAATGCCAACTTCACATAAGTCATGAGAAGTCGGAGCGCTTCGGTTCGGCGACAAATCGGCCGCATGGTGAGGTCGTCGACCTCGGTCACGCGCGACGCAAGCGCATCGCGCGGCAAGGCCAGACCAAATTGCAATCCTTCCAGATAGGTGACAGCGACGGGCTCCGAATGCAGAATCGCCGTTGCATCGCCGCCGCGGAGCTCGAACTCCTGGCCGCGCTGCGATAGCTGACTCCTGCCGGGCAGACTGACGATGAGGCCGATCGAGTCATCACCATCAACAATGTTCGTTTGCGACCGCTTGAAGCGCATTGCTGAACCCTTCAAGGAGAGCATGCGCAACCCCTGAAGGGCGTGTAATGTCGCTTCGGCCTGAAACGGCACCTCCGATGAAGGCTCGATATCGGCGTGGACTATGGTTCGACCAAAATTCTCGCGCCACATCGGGATGCGAATCCGCTCCGGGAGCTCGCGCGTCGAGAATCGATACGATACGAAATCGGTTGCGCCGGTAGACATGGCCACTCTCCCAGCGTTGATAAAACATTCGGATAAAGTGCTCCAACAATGATGCCGGCATGTGTAGTTTGCAATTCGCGCACCAACCTTCGTTTATGCGGTGCGCAGCAGTCCAAGAAACCACAGCGTCCGCCTGCTAGTCTCACTCACCCGTGATCGATGCTGATGTGAATTGGCTCACTTGGCGGCCAGAAAATTAGACCCATAATATTATTGCGAAAGTCGACGTCAAAAATCTCCTTTAAGGAGAGATAGCCGTGACAACTCTATTTCTCGTTGCCGCCATCACGCCGATTTTTAGAAATCGCCGGCGCCTGCAAGCGCTGGTTCAGCTTTACCACGTTGTTCGCGATTGATCGAACTCAACGATCCGCGGTGCAGATCGATCTGCAGCACTTGGATGTCCGCTGATACCGATTTCGTTTCGTACTTTGGCGGCGCGAAAATCGTCATCAGATCTCGTCGGAAACCAACTCCCCCGGCACAGGTCATTTTCGGCCGCGGGCGAAATGCGTGGGATGTCGACGGTGATGATCAAGCGAGGATTCGATCATGTCCATCATATTAGACCTGCTTTACCGCGAATATTGCCGCGCCCGCCTCGCCGAAATGCGACAGCAGCTTCTGATCCCGGTTGCGAACGACGAAATCCGGGAAGCGAATTGCGACGCCGGCGATCCTGCCGGCCCTGGTGATCGGGTTAGCGGTGGGGACGACCGCCCCGCCACGAAAGAAGCCCAAGCCATCCGATAGCCGGGCCTCGTAACCGCATCGGCTGTCTCGTCGACCTGTGTCCGACCGAGAGCGCGCTCGCACGCTGGACAGAGTAACCAGATGCATGATCGAACTCACATCTCGAAGCGATTGGCTGACGAGTCGCCGCCGGAACTCGAGGGGTTTGGCCGCGACCTGCGGATCGATGCCTGCCGCGGCATCGCACTATGGTGCATTTTTCTTGACCATGTCCCCGACAACATCGGAAGTTGGCTGACACTGCGCCACTACGGCTTCAGCGATGCCGCGGAAGTATTCATGTTCATGTCGGGCGTGACCTGCGCGCTGGCCTACGGCAGGGCGCGTCAGCGCGAGGGCTGGAGCGGCGTGCTCGGCCGTTCGCTGCGGCGAGGATGGGACATATATGCTGCATCTTTGCTGCTCACGCTCGCTTGCGTCACCATGGTTTACCTTGCAGGCCGCGACCATCTTGCCGACGCGACCAATACGCGCATCCTGTTGGAGCATCCGGGCGCGGCGCTCGCGCACGCTGCGATCCTGCAATACCGTCCCGTCAACACCGACATCTTGCCGGTTTTCGTGATTTATCACGTCCTGTTCGCGCCGCTTCTGTGGCTGCTGTTGCGCGTACCGAACGTAACGCTTGGCGCCTCGGTGTTGCTTTATGGGCTCGTGCACGTCTTCGGCTGGACCGTGCCCGCCTGGCCGCACAACGTCTGGTTCTTCAATCCCCTTGCCTGGCAGCTTCTGCTTGTGCTTGGCGCCTGGTGGGTCATCGAGGGAAACAGATTCCGGCCGTGGGTGACCTCGCGCGCGGCGCTGGTCCTGGCCGTTCTCTATCTGGTTTTCAGCCTGATCATCGCATTGAGCTCGAGCATCAAGCCGCTGGAACCGCTGCTCCCGCAGACCCTGACGAATCTGCTTTTCCCAATGGACAAATCGAATCTCAGTCCATTGCGACTGCTGCATTTTCTGGCTCGTGCGGTTTTGGCTGCATGGTTTGTGCCTCACAATTGGCGAGGGCTGGCGACGCCGGTGATGCGCGGCGCGATACGCTGTGGCGCGAACTCGCTTCCAATCTATTGCCTCGGCGTTCTGCTGGCGTTCGCCAGCCACGTGGCGCTGCTCGACATCTCGGATGGGCTTGCAATGCAGATTGCGCTCAGCCTTGGTGGAATCCTGGTGATGATCGTCGCCGCGATGCTGCTGAGCTCGATCAGGATCAAAACCGGGAGGCAGCCACGGTCGACGCAACCGACCGAGCCCTCTCCCGCCGTCCCGGGCTTGCGCGCCGCAGCGAAGCCTTGGCGTAGCCGGGACTCGGGACACCTAACCACAAGCGTTTGTAGTCTGCTCCGCCGCAACCGCTTGCTCGCGCCACAACAATCACCTGTGGTTATGGGTCCCCGCTTTCGCGGGAACGACAGCGGAGTGTGACTGCCCAGCGGGCAAATCAGAAGCGTAGGGTGGCCAAAGCGCAGCGTGCCCACCCTCCGTACTCGGCTCGTGGCGGTGGGCACGCTTCGCTTTGCCCACCCTACGATTCGTTCCTTAAGAGGGTGAAACGGCCGCAAGCCTCGGACGTCTTCCGCCGCGAGGACGACGGCGCGCGTCCCCTCGGCTCTTTGACATCAGAAGCGAAAACGTCGCGCCGGCATGGGCCGTCGTCATGATATGTTGCGCGAGTGCGGCGGCAATCCATTCGACGCCGGCGGCGGCGTGACGGATTGCCTGCCTCGCGACAACGAACGCGGCGCGACCGCGAGTTGTCGTCATCAACGCGGTGCTCAATACACCCGGTCGACCGGCAGACCGAGCGCCATCGATCCCGCATATTGCGCCTGCGGGCCCGATTGCAGCGGATGGTAGCGCGCCGCCTGGATGTCGCGGAAGCGCCGCTCCAGCCCCGTGGCGCGATAGAAGCCGGCGCCGCCGGCGAGCTCCATCGCATATTCGACCGCCGCGATCGCATGCCGCGCGACGAGCTGACGGCCCATCATCACCTGGTTGACGGTCGCAGCCGACGGCGCGTTGAGACGCACGGCAGCCAGCATCCATTCACGCGCGAGCCGCGCCGCCGCGAGCTCGGTATCCATACGGCCGGCGAGCTGGATCGCATGCTGGTCCGGCGTCTTACGCTTCGCAGTTGCGATCGCGATGTCGCGGGCGCTCTCGGCAACGCCGAGATAGACCGAGTAGATCAGCGGGAACGCGGTGGTCGCGATGATCTGGAACAGCGGATGCCATTCGCCGGCCTTGCGTCTCGCCGCGACCGCGGCCTCCGGCACGATGTGGCCGTCGATCACAACATCGTTGGAGCCGGTGCCGCGCATGCCGAGCGTGCGCCAATTGTCGAGCACCTTCACATGCGGCGAGTTCATGGGGACGCCGAAATGCAGCACCGTCGCCGGCTCGCCTTCGGTCTCCAGCACCGCAGTCGTCATCATGAGGTCGCCGGCGGGCGAGCCTGACGAAAACACCTTGCGCGCGGTGATGCGATAGCCGCCGTCGACCTTCTCCGCGCGGCCGGAGCCGCCGATCCAGTCCGAGCCGCCGCTCGACAACAGGATGATGCGCTCATTGGCGATGCGCCGGAGCAGCGGCTCGACGGGGGCCGCCTTCTGCACCTTCCAGCGCCAGGCGGGAATCGCGACCTGGTGGGTGTGCATGGAGAAGGCGAGCGCAGTCGAGCCGCTGTAATGGGCCAGCGTGCGCAGCATCTCGGCAAGCTCGTCGACATCGGCGCCGCCGCCGCCAAGCTCGGCCGGCACGCCGGCCTCAACCAGGCCTGCGGCCTTCAGGTCGGCGAAATCCTCGGCGACGAACCTGTCCTCATCCGTCTGCTGCTCGGCGCGCCGCGCGACGACCGGGCCAAGCTCCTCTGCGATCTCGACCGCGCTGCGCGATTTTGACGCATCGAGACTGTGTGCTGCGTTGCTGCTCATGACACTCTCCATCGTTGAGAATATCCACCGTGGGAGAGCCTAATTCCGCCGCAAAGGACGCTCCAGTTCAGGAACTGTACTGCGACGCCGTGACCGCCGAGAGGGGCGAGAGCACGTCTGAATTGCTTACATTTTCCGCCGCGTCTTCCGGCCTGGCGCCGGGTCCGCGCTAGCATATCTGTACTACCGCATTTCAGGAGAGGCCGATTGCCTGACAGGACCGAGCGCGGAAGCTATGGGCAGTTTTGCCCGGTCGCGATGGCAGCCGAGATCGTCTGCAACCGCTGGACCGTGCTGGTGCTGCGCGAGCTCCTATGCGGCACCACGCGCTTCAATGACCTTCGGCGCGGCGTGCCGCGGATGTCGCCCTCGCTGCTGTCGAAGCGGCTGAAGGAACTGGAGGTGGCCGGGCTGATCAGTGTGACGCCATCGGGCCAACCGGGCGTGATGGACTATCGGCCGACGCAGGCCGGCGAGGATTTGCGCGAGGTGATCATGTCGCTCGGCTTCTGGGCCCAGCGCTGGGTCGAGTCCTCGCTGTCGCTGAAGAATCTCGATCCGTCGCTATTGATGTGGGACATGCGGCGGAATCTGCGCCCCGAGCCGTTGCCGCCGCGCCGTTGCACCATCGAGTTCATCTATCCGGAGCTGTCCGGCGACCGCAGATCCTGGTGGCTGGTGATCGACGGCGCCATCGTCGACCTCTGCCTGACCGATCCCGGCTACGAGGTCGATCTCTATGTGACGTGCCCGTTGCGCACGATGACCGCGGTGTGGATGGGGATCTCGACGCTCGAGCGCGAGGTGGCAAACGGCGGCATCGAGCTCACCGGCGACAAGGCGATCGCCCGCTCGATGCAGCAATGGCTGGGCTTGAGCCCATTCGCGAAAGGCGTACGCGCCGTCGGCTGATGCTAGAGCGCGACGACTTTTCTTCGAATCGTCATCCCGCTCTATCTTTTTGTTTGAGCATGATCTCCGCGCAAACGCTTCGCGTTTGTCGCGGGGGAAAAACCGGTCTCCACTTTTCCGGATCATGCTCTACGCGCCCTTGTCGAGCAGCGCCTTGAAATCCACCCGCGCGCGCTGCGCCTCGGCTCGTGCGGCCTCGGAGGCGTCGACGAGACCGAAATAGCCGTGGATCAGGCCCTGCCCGTCATGGTGCGTGGTCGGCACATCGGCCTCGCGCAGCGCGTTGGCGTAAGCCACGCCCTCATCGCGCAGCGGATCGAACCAGGCGGTGGTGACAACGGCGGGTGCGACGCCCTTCAACTCCTTCGCCCGCAGCGGCGAGACCCGCCAATCCACGCCATGTGCGCGCTCTTCGAGATAATGGCCGCAGAACCACTCCATCACCGCGCGTGACAGGAAGTATCCTTCCGCATTCTCGGCCCGCGACGGAAACCGCGCATTCTCCGCAGCGTCGGCGAAATTGCCGACGACGTCGGTGACGGGATAGACCAGCAGTTGGCCGGCGAGCCTGATCCCGGCATCGCGGCAGGCGAGCGCGCTGGCGGCTGCGAGATTGCCGCCGGCGCTGTCGCCGGCGACGCCGACGCGAGCTACGTCGCCGCCGAATTCCTTGATGCGGCCGACCACGTCGCGCGCCGCGGCAAAGGCATCCTCGAACGCGCCGGGGAAACGCGTCTCCGGCGGGCGGCGATAGTCGACGGAGACCACCACCGCGCGGGTTTCGATGGCAAGGTTGCGCGCCTGCCGGTCATGGGTCTCGAGGTCGCCCGCGACCCAGCCGCCGCCGTGGAAGAACACGACCGTTGGTGCAGTCCCGCTGCCGTTGCGATAGACCCGCGCCGGCCGCGGACCTGCGCCGCCGGCCACGTTGATATCCTTCACATGCTCGACCAGCGGCGGCGGGATCGCCGCGCGCGCGGCAGCGAGATCGCGCAGTTGCTGCCGCGCACTCTGCGGCGTCATGGCCTTTGGATCGCGCAGCGGCAGCAGCGGGATGATCTTCTCGATCACGGGATCAAGCGGGAGAGGCATCGAGTTCCTCCGGAGTTCCGGCCGGCGTTTTGTTGGCCGGCATCATTGTTGTTTGGTCGAATCGTAGCCCGGATGGAGCGCAGCGCAATCCGGGATTCATCCCGTCGCGTCGGATCGAGCGGCCCGGATTTCGCTGCGCTCGATCCGGGCTACGGAACTCGCAGCGATGTTACGCCACGTCGGCCATCGGCTCTGCTGGCGGCGGCGCCGCGGCAGCGAGTTCCTTGGCGAACGCGATCGCCGCGACATAGTCGGTCTTGCCGGAGCCGAGCAGCGGCACCTTGTCGACGACGCGGATATCGGCCGGCACGGCAAGCTCGGAGGCGCCTGTCGCCTTGGCCTGTCGCTGCATCGCAGATCGCTCAGCATCGCGCTGCGTGGTCAGGAGCACGATGCGTTCGCCCTTGCGCGCATCGGGAATGGAGACCGCGACCGAGATCGCCTGCGGCCACAACGCGGACGCCATCGCTTCCACCGCCGACAGCGACACCATTTCGCCCGCGATCTTCGCAAACCGCTTGGCGCGGCCCTTGATGGCGATGAAGCCCGCGGCGTCGATGGTGACGATGTCGCCGGTGTCGTGCCAGCCATCGACGAGCTTCTCCAGCACGCCCGGATTTTCCGCGCGCAAGTACCCGAGCATCACGTTCGGCCCGCGCACCGAGAGCCGGCCGGCCTCCTCGATGCCGGGGACCGGATCGAGACGGTATTCCATCAGGGGCGACAGGCGGCCGACGGTGCCGGGGCGGTTCGCCATCGGCGTGTTCATGGCGAGCACCGGTGCGGTCTCGGTGACGCCGTAGCCTTCGAGGATGCGGATGCCGTAGCGCTCCATATAGACCTGCCGCGTGCGGTCCTTCACCGCCTCCGCGCCCGCCAGCACCAGCCGCAGCGTGCGGAAGTCGTAAGCATGCGCCGAGCGGGCATAGCCGGTGAGGAACGTATCGGTGCCGAACAGGATGGTGGCGCCGGTCTGGTAGATCAGTTCCGGCACGATGCGGTAATGCAGCGGCGACGGATACATGAAGATCGGAATCCCTGCGAGCAATGGCATCATCATGCCACCCGTAAGTCCGAACGAATGGAACACCGGCAGCACGTTGAACACCTTGTCGTTGCCATTGGCATCGACCCGCGCCAGCGCCTGCGCCGCGTTGGCCAGGATATTGCGATGGGAGAGCACGACGCCCTTCGGCGTCCCCTCCGAGCCCGAGGTGAACAGGATCACGGCGGGATCATCCGCCCTGCGCGCGACACGCGGCGCGGTACCGGCCAAGAGGCCACGGATCTTGTCGAGCGCGTTGACGGTCGCGCGGATGTCTTCGAGATAGACGATGCGCGCTTCAGGAGCGATCGCCGCGATCAGCTTGTCGAGCTTACCCTTCTCGATGAAGGCGCGGGAGGTGAGCACGGTCCTGATCTGCGACGCCTTCATCGCCGAGAGCACATTCACGGGGCCAGCGGAGAAGTTGAGCATCGCCGGGACGCGGCCGATGGTTTGCAGCGCCATGAAGACGACGGCGACGCCGGCCGAGTTTGGCAGCAGCACGCCAATGTTCTCGCCGATGGCAGTGCCCTGCTCGAGCTTGCGGCTCAGCACCTGTGCACCAAGGATGAGCTTGCGATAGGTGAGTTTCGTGCCCAGCGCGTCCTCAACGACCACCTTGCCGGTGTCGCGGTCACGATGGGCATGGGCAAGCGCCTCGAACAGGGTGTGATCGAGCATGGCGTTCTTCACCATGGCCTCGATCATGATGTCCTGCAGCGCAGCGCCCGCGGCGTTACGACGGGCCTTGCCCTTCAACGACTGGTCGATCGGCAGCTTGACCGGCGGCAGAATCGTGATCGTCACCTTCGGGAACCAGGAGCGCTTGATCTCGCCGTTCTTGAGATAACTCAGATGCGAGCGCTGCGCGCCCTCGATCCTGACAGGAACGATCACGGCATCCGCCTTGTCGGCGATCATCGCGGTGCCGTCATAGACCTTCATCAGCGAGCCATGCACGGTCAGCCGGCCTTCGGGGAAGATCACGACAGGTTCAGCGGAGGCGACCAGCTTGATCAGGTCACGCGCGCCGAGCGGCTTGGTCGGATCGACGGTGATGTGGCGGACCATTTTCAGGAACGGCTTGGCCCACCACGTTTTCGCAATTCCGGTATCGACGGCAAAGCTGGCGTCGATCGGCAGCGTCGCGTGCAGCAGCGGGCCGTCGACCAGACTGACATGGTTGGGCGCGATCAGCATGCGCGTGCCCGCGGGCGGCAGATTCTCAATGCCGCGAACCTCGACGCGGAACAGCGCACGGAACAGCAAGGCGCCGAAGTCGCGCACACCCTCCTTGCCCCACTTCTTGAGCACGAACCACACCGAACCGAAGCTCGCGACGGCAAGGCCGAAGAAGATCCAGGCGATCGAAAGCCCGGCATATTGCAGCAGCGCGACGAACAGCGAGCCCACCACCATGAAGCCGGCCTGCAGGATGTTGCCGGCCGCGATGATCCGGGCGCGCTCCGATGGCGCGGTCCAGGCCTGCACCGCGGCGAACGCCGGCACCACGAACAGGCCGCCGCCGATGGCGAACAGGAAGAAGCCGACCAGCATATGCAGCCCGCCAAACGAGGTCGCGAACGCTGCCGCGGTCACGCCGTTGCCCGGCACGGTCGCGCCGATCACCGCGGCGAGATCGAGACCAACGACGCCCATGATGATGGCGCCGATCGGCACCAGCGCGAGATTGGGCCTGACGTGGCTGAGCTGTGCCGCAATCAACGAGCCGGTCGCGATGCCGATCGCAAAGGTCGCAAGGCACAAAGTGACGACGCCTTCGGTGCCTCCAACGCCTTCCTTGATCAGCGCGGGCAGCAGCGACAGCACGACCGCGCCGGCGAGCCAGAACCAGGACACGATCACCATGCCGTCCCACAGACGTGGCTCGGCATAGAGCGACTTGAGCAGCCGCACCGTGGACGTCCACGGATTGGCGGTGATGGCGAGTTCGGGTGCGGACGGCGTGGTGGCGGGAATGCGCGCGGCGAACGCCCAGGACAGGACGGACAGGCCGACCACGGCAAGCGAGATCCAGCCCATGTGGCTCGCGCCCGCGACGAACAGGCCGCCGGCGATGGTGCCGATCAGGATTGCCAGGAAAGTTGCACCTTCGACCAGCGCGTTGCCGGTGGCGAGCTCGCCAACCGAGAGCTGGTCGGGCAGGATCGCGTATTTCACCGGGCCGAACAGCGCTGCGACCGTGCCGAACAGCGCCAGCGCGGCGAACAGAAGCGGCACCGAATGCAGGAAGAAGCCGGCCGCCGCAAAGCAGGCAGCAAAGATCTCGAGGAATTTCAGCCGCCGGGCGACGACCGATTTCACATACTTGTCCGCGAGCTCACCGCCGAGCGCCGACAATACGAAGAAGGGAAAGATGAAAACGGCGCCGGCAAGTGTTACCAGCGACGCATTCTCGCCGGCGGTCGCGCCGTAGAGCAGAATGATGACCAGCGCGTTCTTCAGGACGTTGTCATTAAGGGCCGAGAAGAACTGCGCCCAGAACAATGGCGCGAAACGGCGGGACGACATCAACTGTTTGATCATAACCGGTTCCTGGGCAGTTCGGCCGAAAGTCCTTGGCCTTGTAAAATTCGTTTTGGGGTTATCGGGGTCAGGAAAAGCGAAAGTTAAGCAGTGATGCCGTTGCTATTAGTGTTCTTGATTGCCTCGCGGTTCGACGTCGCAAGTCGCGGCATCGGCTGACCATGCACGGCAAAGATGTACGAGACCTTGTGCCTGGTTGTGGTGCGGCCATGTTGGCCGGCGACAATGCGGAGCATGGTGATTTCTTGGTTAGGAACCGGCTCCGCAATCGAGGCGAATTGGACCGTTCGGCCGTCTCAGGTGAGCTCGCTGAGCGAACCGAACGGCCAGCGCCCGCGGGGACGCTGCATTTGCCGCGCACGACGCCGGATCTGTGCTGCAAACCGGCGGCGTTCGAGCACGCCGGCAACGTCGCAGGCGTTGGCAATACGATTGATCGGCGCGGTGATGACGCGGGCGATCGACCTGCCAAATTCCAGGACGGACTTGAGGACATCCTCGAAGAAGGTCGTGGTCAGTTGCCGGGTCAGTTGCAGGGCAAGTGTTTCCATGTGAGCGGCCTCCGGATGAATTTGAGCAATGCTCATTTTATAGCGCGAAAATGAGCGTCGCTCAAGAAATATCTTCGCAAGGACCGAAAGCGCACATGCC
Source organism: Bradyrhizobium sp. 31Argb (assembly GCF_043638955.1). Classification (NCBI taxonomy): domain Bacteria; kingdom Pseudomonadati; phylum Pseudomonadota; class Alphaproteobacteria; order Hyphomicrobiales; family Nitrobacteraceae; genus Bradyrhizobium; species Bradyrhizobium sp. 31Argb. The sequence goes on from NZ_JBEGDB010000066.1 coordinate 13,772, forward strand.
CGATCGACAGGCAGCCGCCGCTTCAGAAATTAAGTCATTGATATTATATACAATTAATGCATCCGAGCCCCGTCGGCAGCTTCGACCTAGCGCATACGCGCGATCGTGCCGGCGACAATCTGCATGGCGACGCCGAACACCCATCCGATCATGATCGCAACCGTCCAGGCGACATGCGGCTCGATGCGAAGCACGATGAGGACCACCGAGACGAAGGCGACCAGTGCCGCAAGAAACGTCCCGACCGCACTCATGAATTCCGCCGCATCGATATTCCCGCGCGAGGATTGATCGCTCGGCGGCTGGAATGGCAGTGGCGGCGTGTCGATGCCGAGATAGAAGCCGATTGCGCCGCAGATCATCATGAGCAGAAGAAATCCCTGCGACGTAAAGGCAGAGATGCCTGACCCGACAAGGGCCGCCACGAACAGGCCGCTCGCGGCTCCCGCCATGGCAAGGCCAAGGCGCTCGAGAACATGGGCGAACTTTCGTACGCGGGACCGCATCGTGCCGATCCCCCATGATAATGATCAGGCTACGCCTCTTTCCGATAGCGTGAAAGATACCGTTCGCATGTGGCGCTGCACATGTCGGCGGCCCATGTTCACCGCAAATTGCGCTGATAACGGCGATTAGTTACCGCGATTATCGATTTTCTGCAGACTCGCAGCTCTCGTAGGGTGGGCAAAGCGCAGCGTGCCCACCATCGAGCATTCCGCTCGCAATGGTGGGCACGCTTTCATCGTCACTTGTGGTGAGCTGCGGTGGATGTAGTCGCTTTGCCCACGCTATGCTCTGCGATCGCTTCTGCTACGCTGCGCGGCCGAACTCGCTGCCGAGATGCTTGAGCCGCGGCAGCACTTCCTGCTTCAACAGTTGCAGCGAGTGGTGCCAGGCTTCCGGCTTGTGCTTGTAGTCGAATCCGAACACGAGCAGCACGCCGAAGCCGCCGACTTCCTGATAGATCTTCTCGATCTTCTCGGTGACGGTCGCGGGCGAGCCGACGATCCAGTTGTGGCGGGCGCAATATTCGACGTTGACGTCGCTGTCCGGCACGTCGGGCGTGGCTTTCAGATAGTCCTTGAAGCCGAAGTGACCGAGCAGCGGCAGGAAATACTCGCCCATCATCCGCCCCATCATGTCGCCGGTCGACAGACGCCAGGCTTCCTCGTCGGTGTCGGCGACAAAGACTTCGCGCACCAATCGCCAATCCTGCCTGCTCGGCTTGCGACCAGTCTTCGCTGCGCCCGCCTCCACCGAATCCCAGTGGCTGCCGACATAGGCCGGGTTGAGGTTGAGGCTCATCGGGATGAAGCCGCGCTCGCCCGCCAGCTTCAGCGTGTCAGAGTTCTTGGACAGGCCGGCGACCCCGATCGGCGGATACGGTGCCTGCTTCGGCTTGAGGTGGGGCTTGAGGAAATCGAACATCGTGTCCGGTTTCGTCACCGTCCAGTATTTGCCCTTGTATGTCCACGGAGCATCGTCGGTCCAAAGCTTCAGGATGATCTCGAGCGCTTCGCGCGTCATGTCGCGGTTCTGGCCGGACATGCCGTCGACATTGAACATCGCCCAGTCGCTCGGCAGGCCGCTTGCAGCGACACCGAAATTGAGCCGCCCATTGGAGAGATGATCGAGCATTGCGACGCGGTTCGCGAGTTCAGCCGGATGGTGATAGGGCAGCAGGAAGCCGCCGGGACCGATGCGGATGTTCTTGGTCTGCAGCAACGCCTGCGCGACCAACAGATCCGGAGACGGATGCGGCTCCCAGGGCGCGGTGTGGTGCTCGCCGATCCACGCTTCCTGATAGCCGAGTTCGTCCAGCCACCTGAGCACCTGCAGGTCCCAATCGTGGCCCTCCTTCAATCCGCACTCCGGCGGATGCGAGGGCATCGCGAAATATCCTAGTTCCATGGCTTTCCTCTCGCTTGTTTCTGGTGCGACTTTGCCGTCGCATCTCATGCACAAGCGAGAGTACTCACCCCGGTTGCGGCGGAATAGTGGCTTTCGTCATTGCAGAGCGGAATGGCCGTTTCACTTTCGCTCGCAATGACGGTGAAGACTTACCGCGCCCCGAACGTCGTCGCGCCGAACAACGCCTTGTGCGTCGACGGTTGCGAACGCCAATACTGCGGCGGTGCGTCAACCTGTCCGCCGAGTTCAGCAGCGGCGTGCCAAGCCCAGCGCGGATCGTAGAGCATGCCGCGGGCGAGCGCGACCATATCAGCCTTGCCGGAGGCGACGATCTCTTCAGCCTGCTTAGCATCCGTGATCAGGCCGACTGCCATGGTGGTGACATCAGTTGCTTCTTTCACGGCCTGCGCGAGCGGCACCTGATAGCCCGGGCCCAGTGGAATCTTTTGCAATGGCGAAACGCCACCGGAGGACACATCGATCCAGTCGACCCCGCGCGTCTTCAATTCCTTAGCGAATTCGATCGTCTGCGCGACGTCCCAGCCGCCCTCGACCCAATCAGTCGCCGACACCCTGATGCCAACGGGCTTGCGATCCGGGAATGCGGCACGCACCGCGTCGAACACTTCAAGCGGGAAGCGCATGCGGTTTTCGAGCGAACCGCCATACTGGTCGGTGCGCCTGTTCGAGATCGGCGACAAGAACTGATGCATCAAATAGCCGTGCGCGCCATGCAGTTCGAGCGCGTCGATGCCAAGCCGGTCGGCACGCTTGGCGGCCGTCACAAAATCGTCGCGGATGCGCTTGAGCCCGGCCTCGTCCAACGCGAGCGGCGCCGCCTCGCCTTCCTTGTGCGGAACGGCCGATGGCGCCACGGTCTGCCAGCCGCCTTCGGACAGCGGGATCAGCTGCCCGCCATCCCAGGGTCGATGGCTCGATCCCTTGCGGCCGGCATGCGCAAGCTGCATCGCGACCGCTGCTTTCGAATGTTTGCGCACCGAGGCCAGGATCGGCTTCAGCGCGGCTTCGGTGGCGTCGTTGTAGAGACCAAGACAGCCGGGCGTGATGCGGCCGATGGCCTCCACATGCGTGGCTTCGATGCAGAACATCGCCGCGCCCGATAGCGCCAGCATGTTGATATGCGTGAAATGCCAGTCATTGGCCTCGCCGTTTTCTGCCGAATATTGGCACATCGGCGATACCATGATCCGGTTGGGTAATTTCAGGCCGCGCAGCTCGATCGGGGAAAACAGGGCGCTCATGTGGGGATCCGGATAGGAGGGAAACTGCCCTTTCATCTAGCGACGCCCCGGCCCCGTCTCAAGCTGTCAGCTACTGCTTGATTCCGGCCGCCTTGATCAACTCCAGGTTAGCGGCGGTCTCGCGCTTGATGAAATCGTCCATCTGGTCTGATGTCATCGGCATCGGCTCGACGCCGAGCTTCTTCAGGCTTGCCTGCGTCGCCGGATCATTCAACACCCTCATGCCTGCAGCGTGAAATTTGTCGACGATGTCGCGCGGCGTTTTCGCCGGCACGAAGATCCCGAACCAGCTCATGCTGTCGGCGCCGGTCAAACCGATCTCCGACGGAGACGGCACATCGGGCAAATCGGCGGCGCGCTTCGGCGTCGACACCAACAGCGCCTTCACCTGGCCGTCGCGGATCAGGGGCAGCGCGGTCGCGAGCGGGCAGAAATAGAGATCGATGCGCCCGCCCAGGATGTCGGCAATCACTTCGGGACCGCCGCGATAGGGCACGTGGGTGCCTTCGATGCCGGCGGCGAGAAGGAATTTTTCGGCACTGATATGCACGGCGCTGCCGACGCCGACCGAACCAAAGGAGATCGAGCCGGGCTTCGCCTTGGCGTCGGCAATGAAATCCTGGATGGTCTTCCAGGGCCGCTCTTTCGGCACGATCATGACATTGGCACTGGAGCCGATCATCAGCACGGATGAAAGGTCTTTGGTCGCATCGAAAGAAAGATTCGGGAAGATTGCCGGCGCAATGGTCAGCGCCGAGGAATGCGCGAGCACGTTGTAGCCGTCAGGCTCCGCCTTGGCGACGAGGCCGGTGCCGAGCGTGCCGCCAGCGCCGGCGCGGTTCTCGATCACGAAGGGCTGGCCGAGCTCGGCCGAGAGCCGATCGAACACCAGGCGCGGCACCACATCGGTGGCGCTGCCCGCGCCGAACGGGATCGTCGCCTTGATCAGGCGCGAGGGCCAGGTCTCCGCCTGTGCAACTGCGGCAAACAAACTCGCGGCGATGAGAATGGAAAACAACTTGCGCATCATGGCTCTCGATTTCGATTGACGCCGCGGCGCTGCAAGAACCGTTCCGCTGGCCGCCGGGTTTGCCAACCCCGAAACCAGTCTCCTATTCCACCAGCGTGAACTGCAGCAGGAGCGTACGCTGGATCATCGAGAAATTATCGTCGGAGATCATGGTGATCACGGTGTCGCCTTCGGCCGTGGTGTGGGCGTCGATGCCCTCCATGTTGTCGATCTCGTTGCCAAGATCGGCGTTGAAGACCGAAGGACCGTCGAGGACGGCGCCCGGCATCACGGACGCAAGCTCTACGCGGCGGATGCGGATGCCGACGCCGCCAACCCAGGAGAATTTGCGCTCGAGCAGCAGCAGGTCGCCGGAGGGCAGCAGCACCGCGTCGCTGATGTCGAAATTGTCGGTGCGGCGAACGGAAAACTGCCCCGGCGTCTTGCCGCCGACCAGGAAGCCGATGATGTTGCCCCGCGCATCGAGGCCGCGCTCAGAGATCGCGATCAGCGCTCCCGCCAGCGGCAGCCCTTGCGGCACGAACACCAGCGCCTCCAGCCCCTTGTTGTTCGGGAGCCGTTTCGCGGCCGGCGGCAGCGGCACCACCTCGCCACGCGCGCGCGTGAATCCTTTGGCGAAATCGAAGCGCAGCACCTGGTTGACGCGCTCGAGCCCGACATAGACCAACGAGCCGTCGAGCGCCATGGATTCAGAATCGTACCAGCCGCGCGTGGTGATCGGCCTGCCGTCCGGGCCGAGCAGCGGCGCCGCCTCGACATCGGCCAGCCCCGTCATCTCGCGGCCTTTGTAGACGATACGGCCCGTGAACCAACTGCCGTGGTCGCTGATGGAGATGAAGCGTTCGCCCTTTGCGTCGAGCCGCAGCGCCGACAGGCCGCCGAAGCCGCGAAAGGAAGAGGTCAGCACCAATCCGCTGCGATATTCCAGCGCGCCGAACCTGACATGCGCGCGGTCGCGGATGTCGAAGGAAGCCAGCAGCCGCGCATTGACATCGATCGAGACCGGCGCCGCCACAGTGGACTCGCTCGGCAGGATCGGTTTCGTCGGCGGCTCGAGAACGGTCTGCGCGCGCGCCGCGGATGGCAGCGCCGTGGTCGCAAGACCCGCCGCGGCGATGCCCAGGAAGCGGCGGCGGGAAAGATCTCCATCCCTCATGGTGAGGAGGCGCATTCGCGCCGTCTCGAACCATGAGGCCCGGCAGCTTCCTCGTCGTCCGAGGGGCAGCGGCGACGCCGCTCCTCGGGATGAGACGATCCGTTGGCGCGGCGCGTCATGTCATGATGTTCAAGAATGCAGCCGCCTGGGCCGGCGTTCCGCGGGAGCAGGGCCGTGAGTCTCGCTGAAGAGCTCGGCGAGCTTCTCGGTGATGGCGCCGCCGAGTTCTTCGGCATCGACGATGGTGACGGCGCGGCGATAGTAGCGCGTGACGTCGTGGCCGATCCCGATCGCGATCAGCTCGACCGGCGAGCGGGTCTCGATCTCCTCGATGATGTGGCGCAGATGCCGCTCGAGGTAGTTGCCGGGATTGACCGACAGCGTGGAATCATCGACCGGCGCGCCGTCGGAGATCATCATCAGGATCTTGCGCTGCTCGGAACGCGCCAGCAGGCGCTTGTGCGCCCAGTCCAGCGCCTCGCCGTCGATGTTCTCCTTGAGCAAGCCCTCGCGCATCATCAGGCCGAGATTCTTCCGCGCCCGCCGCCACGGCGCGTCGGCTGACTTGTAGATGATGTGACGGAGATCGTTGAGCCGGCCGGGATTCGGCGGCTTGCCGGCGGCGAGCCAGGCTTCGCGGGACTGCCCGCCCTTCCAGGCGCGCGTCGTGAAGCCGAGGATCTCGACCTTGACGCCGCAGCGCTCCAGCGTGCGCGCGAGGATATCCGCACAGGTGGCGGCGACCGTGATCGGACGGCCGCGCATCGAGCCGGAATTGTCGAGCAGCAGCGTCACCACGGTGTCGCGGAAGGTCGCTTCCTTCTCGCGCATGAACGACAGCGGGTGATAGGGATCGGTGACGACGCGCGACAGGCGCGCGGGATCGAGAATCCCCTCTTCGAGGTCGAATTCCCAGGCGCGGTTCTGCTGCGCCATCAGGCGGCGCTGCAACCGATTGGCCAGCCGCGCGACGATGCCCTGCAGATGCGCGAGCTGCTTGTCGAGATAGGAGCGCAGGCGCTCCAGCTCGTCATGGTCGCAGAGGTCTTCGGCCGCGACGATCTCGTCGAATTTCGGTGCAAAGGCGTGATATTCGGGACCGCGCGGCTCGTTGCCGCCACGCGTGTTCGGCCGCGTCGCCTCGCCCGGCGTTTCGTCGTCGCCGAGCTCGCCGTCGTCGAAGGTGTCGCTGGTGGACGCCTGCGCGCTTTCCATCGCACTCTCGGACATCTCTTCCGAGGTCGTCTGCGCCTGGTCGGCGCTCATCTCCTGCGCGGCATCGGAATCAGGCGAGCCTTCGGCGCCGGACTGATCGCTCTCGCCATCCGGATTTTCATCCTGGTTGTCGTCCTCGTCGGAGTCCATGTCGCGCTCGTCGCCGAGGTCGAGCGCTGACAACAGATCATGCACGAGGTCGCCGAACCTGGCCTGGTCCTCGGTGAATCGCGCCAGTTTATCGAGCCGCGTGCCGATCTTGTCTTCCAATAGCGGGCGCCAAAGGTCGACCATCTTGCGCGCAGCCTGAGGGGGCGCCAGTCCGGTCAGCCGCTCGCGCACCAGCATCGCTAGCGCATCCGCCAGCGGCGCATCGGCGCGGTCGGTGATCTCGTCATACTTGCCGCGGTGAAAATGATCGTCGAGCATTGCGTTGAGGTTTTTCGCAACGCCCGCCATCCGCCGCGAGCCGATCGCCTCGACGCGCGCCTGCTCGACCGCCTCGAACACGCCGCGCGCCTGCGGATTGCCCGGGATCAGCTTGCGATGCACCTTGGGATCGTGACAGGCGAGCTTCAGTGCGATCGAGTCCGCGTGGCCGCGCACGATCGCGGCGTCACGCTTGGTCAGTTTGCGCGCAGGCTCCGGCAGTCGCGCCTTGCCGGGCGCAAGCCCCGGGCGTTCGGCGGCGAAGGAGACTTCGAGCTCCGGCGCCTTCGCGATCGCCTTCAGGCACGAGGTCACCGCGCGCTTGAACGGCTCGGTCGGCGCTTCCTTCGTTCCGCGGAATTTCGAGTTGGAAATGGTCATCTCGATCTCACCGTCGTCCTCGCGAAGGCGGGGACCTATAACCACAGGAAGAAGTTGTTGAGCGCGATGGCGGCCCCAATCTTCGCAACAACCACGTCCTGGGGTTATCGCGACGAGCGCGAGCGCTCGCTCGGGAGATCCCGGATCGCGCTTCGCTTGTCCGGGACGACATCGTCGGTCCTTAGCTGAGCGCTACGTTGACAGCGGATTCGGGCAGCTCCGCATTGAAGCAGCGCTGATAGAATTCAGCCACCAGCGGCCGCTCGAGCTCGTCGCACTTGTTGAGGAAGGTGACGCGGAAGGCAAACCCGATATCGCCGAAGATCTCGGAGTTTTCCGCCCAGGTGATCACCGTGCGCGGGCTCATCACCGTCGACAGATCGCCATTGGCGAAGGCGTTGCGGGTGAGATCGGCGAGCCGCACCATCTTGTTGACGATGTCGCGGCCTTCCTGGCTGCGATAGTGCTTCGCCTTGGCGAGCACGATCTCGACTTCCTCGTCATGGGCGAGGTAGTTCAATGTGGTGACGATCGACCAGCGGTCCATCTGGCCCTGGTTGATCTGCTGGGTGCCGTGATAGAGGCCCGACGTGTCGCCAAGGCCGATCGTGTTGGCGGTCGCGAACAGACGGAACGCCGGATGCGGCTTGATCACCTTGTTCTGGTCGAGCAGCGTCAGCCGGCCGGAGACCTCCAGCACGCGCTGGATCACGAACATCACGTCAGGCCGGCCGGCGTCATACTCGTCGAACACCAGCGCGACATTGTGCTGCAGCGCCCAGGGCAGGATGCCGTCGCGGAACTCGGTGACCTGCTTGCCGTCCCGGACCACGATGGAGTCCTTGCCGACCAGGTCGATACGGCTGATATGGCTGTCGAGATTGACGCGCACGCAGGGCCAGTTGAGCCGCGCTGCAACCTGCTCGATATGGGTCGACTTGCCGGTGCCGTGATAGCCGGTGACCATCACGCGGCGGTTCCTGGCGAAGCCGGCGAGGATCGCGAGCGTGGTGGCGCGGTCGAAGCGGTAATCCGCATCAACCTCCGGCACGTGCGGGTCGACTTCCGCATAGGCCGGCACCTCAAGGTCGCTATCGATGCCGAACACCTGCCGGACCGATACTTTCATGTCGGGCAAGCCGACGGTGTCTTCCAATGTGGTCTGGGCGGCGGTCGTCATTCGTCCTCCGAGGTCCCGGGAATCCCGAAACCAGATTATTCGTTTGGCTGCGGATTGGGTGCTCTGCACAAGCCTAGCAGAGTGCAACCGCCGGCAGAAGCCCGCGGCGCGATCAAAGTTCCGTTGTCCTTTCATAAAGATAGGTGCTGGACGCGGTTTTTGGAGGGCTGCCCTGCGAATCGTGCTGCACTTTGCCGCGAGGGCGCGCCGCGATCCCTTTCCACGCCGGAGGCGAGTTGTTAGCTCTGGAGGTCAGGCAAGACCGTGAGCTGCGGGAATTTTGTGACCACATTCCTCGACCCCCTGATCACTTTCGTTTCGGCCCATGCGTGGCTTGCCTATCTGACGCTGTTTCTGGCCGCCTTTCTGGAGGCGGTTCCGGTGGGGGGGTCGCTGGTGCCCGGCTCGACCATCATCCTGGCGATGGGCGCGCTCATCCCCGGCGGCGAGCTGAAGCTCTGGCCCGTGCTGGCGGCCACCGCCGCAGGCGCCCTGCTCGGCGACGGCTCCGCCTACTGGATCGGCCATCGCCGCCAGCGCGAGATTCTGAGCGCATGGCCGCTGTCCGGCTATCCGCGCCTGATCGAGCAGAGCGAGGCATTCTTCCACCGTTGGGGCACGCTCGCGGTGTTCTTTGCGCGCTTCGTGCCGCCGTTCCGCGCCTTCGTGCCGCTCACCGCCGGCGCGCTGGATATGCCGCCGGTGCGCTTCTACAGCGTCAATATCCCCGCGGTCCTGCTCTGGGCGCCGGTGCATGTGCTGCCGGGCGTGCTCGCGATCTCGGCGCTGCATGAGTATGGCGGGCTGCCGTATCACCATCACGTCGGCAAGCATATCTGGATGCTGGCGGTGATCGGCGGCGCCTTGATCCTGACGCTGGTGCTTTGGATCATCCGCCGCCGGCGCGGCGTGATCGAGCCAGCGGCAAAGTCCGGCACGTAGCCTGGGTGGAGCCAACGGGTCGCGCGAACGCGCGCCCGATGACAGGCTCCGCGCAACCGGGGACATCCCTATCAATGGTCGCCGGCGGTCCGGGGTTACGCTGGCGCTCCACCCGGGCTGCGCATCTCAAATGGTTTTGGCGGCCGCGCTGCGTCCGGGCGCCGGCCCGACATATCGTGCGCGCGGGCGGATCAGCCGGCCGCGCTGCAATTGCTCGCTGGCATGCGCGATCCAGCCGACGCTGCGCGCCATCGCGAACAGCGCGAGTTCGCTGCCGACCGGAAGCCGCAGGCTGTGCACCAGCACGGCCAGCGCATAGTCGATATTGACGAACTCGCCGGTCGCCTCCGCGATCCGCTCCGGAACCTCCCTGGTGAATTTGCGCGCGGCGCCGGTGCGCGCGAGCGCATCCAACAGCGACTGCGCACGAGGATCGCCGCGCCGGTAGACGCCATGACCGAAACCAGCGAAGCGCTCGCCGAGCGCGACACGCTCGCGGATCACGGGTTCGACGTCCTGGTCGACGAGCGTCTTCACCAGCCGCGACGCCAGCACGCCGGCGCCGCCGTGCTTCGGACCCTTCAGCGCGGCGAGGCCGGCGATGACGGCGTCATAGAGATTGAGCCCGGTCGAGGCGGCGCAGCGCGCCGTGAAGGTCGAGGCATTCAATTCGTGATCGGCGAGCAGCACCAACGTGCGGCGGATCAGGTCGGCGGCATGCTTGTTGTCGCCCGCCCAGGCGTCGGCGATCTGCACATGTAACGGTTCGGACGACGGCTCGCGGTTCAGCATGGTCGCAACCAGCAGCCTGACGATGCGCGCGCCGACCATGGCGCGGCCGTCTGGCGCGCGGGTGAAGGCACGCGGATCGGCGCTTGCGGCCAGCGCCAGCACGGCAATGGCACGGTCGATCGGTGCGGCGCGGCGCGCGGCCTCCGCGATGGCACGCATCTCGTCCGAGACGAACGGGCAGTTGCCCGGCGCGAAGGGATCGACGCCCGTCACGTCCCACAACAGCGTCGCCGTGTGTTCGAGCGTGTCTTTCTCGGCGAGATCGACGCAGTTCACGCCGCGGTAGATCGGCCCGTCCTCTGTGATCGTCGCGATCGCCGAGTCCATCACCGGCAGATCGGCATCGAAGCTGCGCAGGCCCCGCGGCTCCGGCGACGGGGTACGGCGCTCCTTCAACCCGCGCACATCCTCAGCGCGATAACGGTGGCTGCGGGAATCCGCCGATGGCTCGGAGCGGATCAGGCCGCGGCTGACATAGGCGTAGAGCGTAGCCGGGGAGATCGCGAGCTCGGCCGCTGCCTCGCGGGCGGAGAGGTAAAGGCCATCGGATTTTTTCATCTTGATTAAGCTAATCAAGATTGATCAATCTGTCGAGAGGATCGACTTTCCTAATCACGAAAGGAGATCCGCCATGAATATCCAGGTGACGAAGAGCCCGATCGGGCTGGACGGCATTCCCGCCGCCGAAACCGTGCTTAGCCACGTCGACGGCGAGCGCGGCGAACTGATCATCGCGGGCGAGCACATCCGGGTGCTCGCCTCGACATCGAGCTTCGAGGGCGTCACCGCGCGATTGTGGAACGCCGCAACCGGGAGCGCGCTCAGCGAGGCCAATGTGCGCGCCAAGCTTGGTGCCGCGCGCGAGCGCGCCTTCGCGCGATTGCCGGAATTGCTGCCGGCGACCCGCGGCATGTCGATCGTGGACGGCTTCCGCGCCGCGGTGGCGGGCTTGCGCGCCGAAAACGGGCTTGAGCACGAAGCGACGATCGTCGGCGCCTTTCCGGTGATCGCCGGCGCGCTGGTGCAGCGGGCCAAGGGCAACGATCCAGTCGCACCGGATCCGAATGTCAGCCACGCCGCGGATACGCTGACGATGCTGCTCAACCGCAAGCCGGAGCCGCGCGAGGTCGCGGCACTGGATGCCTATCTCGTCACGGTCTGCGATCACGGCATGAACGCCTCCACCTTCGCGACGCGCGTGGTGGCCTCGACGCAGGCCGACCTGTTCGCGGCCGTCACCGCCGGCTATTGCGCGCTGACCGGGCCGCTCCATGGCGGCGCGCCGGAGCCGGTACTTGAGATGCTCGATGCGATCGGGACGCGCGAGCGCATCAGGCCCTGGGTCGATGCGGCGCTGGCGCGCGGCGAGCGGCTGATGGGATTCGGCCATCGCGTCTATCGCGTGCGCGATCCCCGCGCGGATGTGCTGAAGGATGCGATCGAGCGGTTAGCTGCCGAAGGCGCCGACCTGCCATTCGCCGGTGAGGTCGAGGCCTATATTCGCGAGGCGCTGCGGCGGAAGAATCCGACCCGGCCGCTGGAAACGAATGTCGAGTTCTTCACCGCGATCCTGCTCGATGCGCTTTCCATTCCGCGGCAGGCCTTCACGCCGATCTTCGCGGTGGCGCGCTCTGCGGGATGGACCGCGCATGCGCGCGAACAGCAGCGCACCGGCCGGCTGATCCGGCCAAGCTCGTCCTATGTGGGGCCAATGCCGAAAGTGTGAGGCGCAGACCGTCAAAGGGACGACGGCAGCGACACAAATTCCGCCGTCGTCCCGGGCTTGACCCGGGACCCATAACCACTGACGTGAATTGTAACTAAGACTGGGCCGACATTTTGCCGTAACCACGGGATCCTGTGGTTATTATGGGTCCCGGGTCAAGCCCGGGACGACAGTGTGCTACGCCTCGCGCACCACCGTCTTTAGATAGTTATACGCCTTGATGATCTCGATCAGGCGGTCTTCGGTAGAACGATCGCCACCGTTGGCGTCGGGATGGTGCTGCTTCACCAGCGCCTTGTACTTCGCCTTGACGTCTTCGAGCGTCGCCTCGGCGGAGAGTCCCATCACCTGCAGTGCCTTGCGCTCGGCGTTCATTACCTTGCGCGCCTCGGGCTTGGCCTGCGCGCCGGGGCCAGGCCGCCAGCCAGCACGGCCATTGAGTTCGGAGAACACGTTAAAGGGATCGGCGGCGCCGCCGAGATCGTCCTCGGCACTACCCTTGCCATGCTTGGCGCTGGTGTTGGCGCCCATCTTCCAGGTCGGGCGATGGCCGGTCAGCGCATCCTTCTGGTAGCGCGCCACCGCCTCGGGATTCATGCCCTGGAAGAAATTGTAGGACTGGTTGTATTCGCGAACATGGTCGAGGCAGAAATGCCAATACTCGCGCGAGTTCTCGCGGCCCTTCGGCGCGCGGTGCGAACCCTTGTTCTGACAGCCGGCCCATTCGCAGGTGATGGCTTCCTGGCCAGCCTGCGCCTGGCGCTTCGCACTCACCTTCGTCGGCTTGATGCGAATGGAGTCGAAGAATTTTGATGAATCGATCGCCATGACTGACTTTGACTACGCAATGCAAAAAGCTTCAAGTCTTGACATTGCGAATACCTCTGCTTCGGATGTGCCATTGACGAAATGCAGCCTTCGAACTATTGCCGCCGCCATGAGCACAAGAGATGTTATTATAAACAAGTTGCGTGAAGCTTTCTTGCCCGAAAGCCTCGAGGTCCACGATGAATCACATCTGCATGAGGGCCACGCGGGGCATCGGCCAGGCGGCGAGACGCATTTCCGTGTCTATATTGTATCTCAAGCGTTCGAAGGGAAGAGCCGGATCGAACGCCATCGCATGATTAATGCGGCACTGGCTCAGGAACTCGTGGATCGCGTGCATGCGCTCGCGATCCACGCGCAGGCCCCAGCGGAACGACCGCGCTGAAGGACGCCGCCTGGAAATTTAGCTGAAGAACACGGCCGAACTGCGGTTTTGATCAACGTCGCGCAAGACGCCACGGCTGTTTTCCTTTATCAGAGATAGCTGCCTGGGCGATGGACAGTTCCATTGGAATTGGGCAGGCTCATTGCACCATCGTCACCTGTAACGAGGGGCTGTCAGATGGTTCACTGGGCACATCTGCGATTGGCCGCGGCCGTGATGGCAATGCTGGCGCTCTCTGTGCCCGTACCGGCTGCGGCACAGGCCATGCCGAGCCCGCTCGTTCAGGAAGTGCTCGTGAAAAGCATTCTGGTGACGCTGAGCGATGCCGTCGCCGCCAATAATTTCACGGTCCTGCACGCCAAGCTCTCAAAGCCGTTCGCCGGGCAGTTTCCGCCGGAGAAGCTGCAGGCCGTCTTCAAGGATCTCGTCGACAAGCACGCGGTGTTCGACGCCGTGGTGGCAAAGCCCGTCGTTGCAGACGAGGAGGCAAAGATTGACGACAAGGGCGTGCTGCGCCTGAAGGGCCATTTCGAGACCACGCCGAAGCAGGTGAAGTATCAGCTCGCCTTCATCCCCGCCGACGGCACCTGGAAGCTTTCCGGCATCACCATCGACATTGAATAGGCGCCCTGCCTGATCCTCATCCTCCCGCCCGATCCTCACCCTGAGGAGATGGAGCGGATATGCGCTGCGCGGGCTGACTAGAACGCCGTCCCCGCGCGCTTCGGCCTAGGCTCTTCGGCCTCGGCTTCGCGTGGCAGCGCGGTGATGCGCAGTGCCGTGATGCGGTTGCGCTCGCGGCGCAGGACGCGGAAGCGGAAGCCGTGGAAGGTGAAGCTCTGGCCGCGTTCGGGAATCGAGCGCGCTTCATGGATCACGAGACCCGCCACGGTCGTGGCTTCCTCGTCTGGCAAATGCCAGTCCATCGCACGGTTGAGATCGCGGATCGGCACCGAGCCGTCGACCACCACGGAGCCGTCGGGCTGGGCACGAACACCCGCGACCACCACGTCGTGCTCGTCGGAAATGTCACCGACGATCTCCTCCAGGATATCTTCCAGTGTCACCAGGCCTTCGACTTCGCCATACTCGTCGACGACGAGGGCGAAGTGCGTCTTGCGGCGGCGGAACGCCTTGAGCTGCTCGGAGACAGGCCGCATCTCCGGCACGAACCAGGGCGGCAGCGCGATGGTCGAGACGTCGATGCTCGACGTGTCGCCATCGGCGGCGCGGATGGCGCGCAGCAAATCCTTGGCGTGCAGCACCCCGATGATGTTCTCGGGCTTGTCGCGCCACAGCGGAATGCGGGTGTACTCGGTGGCGAGCACCTCACGCACCAGTTCCTCCGGCGGCAGGTCCGCGTTGATCATGGTCATTTCGGTGCGATGGACCATCACGTCGGACACCTGCAACTCGCGCAGATCCAGGAGCCCGCCGAACATGTCGCGGTCCAGCTTCTCGACCTTGCCCTCATGATGCAACAGGTCGACGGCGCCGCGCAGTCGCTCGGTCGGCGACAGGATGGCCTGGTTGGCGCCGACCTTGATGCCGAAGAGTTTCATCAGAGCGAGCACGATGAACTCGATCACGGTCAGGAACGGTCCGAGCAGATAGACGGTGACCTTCATCGGCCGCGCCACCAGGAGCGATATCCGGTCGGGCGCGTTGATCGCGATGGTCTTCGGCAGCACCTCGGCGAAGATCACGACCGTCACCGTCATCACCGCGGTCGCATAGAGCACGCCGACATCGCCAAACCAGGCGGTGAGGATGCCGGTTGCGAGCGCCGATGCGCCGATATTGGCGATGTTGTTGCCGAGCAGCAGCGCGCCGATCAGCCGCTCGCGCATGTTGAACAGGCTGGAGACGACGCCGGCCTCGCGGTTGCCCTGCTTGGACAGCCGCAGCATGCTGGCGCGCGAAGCGCCGGTCAGCGCGGTCTCGCTCGCCGCGAAAAAGGCGGAGACCAACAGGCAGACGACGACGATTGCGAACGAAACCCAGGTCAAGCTACGTCATCCGAGCAGCGTCTTTGTCTTGGGCATGATCTCTTCGGAAAACCGGTTCCCACTTTTCCGGATCATGCTCTTAATTCTCGGCCAATTTTGCCTTCAGAAAGTCACGCACCGACGCAGGCTCGACGTCGCGCGCGATCACCGCGCGGCCGACGGCTTCCAGCAGAATGAAAGTCAGCTTGCCGCGCTTGACCTTCTTGTCCTGCGCCATCAGCGCCATCAGTGCGTCGGCATCGGCCAGTCCTTCCTGGGCGAAGCCGCCGATATCCTGCAGCCGGGTCGGCAATCCCACCGCGGCGAGGTGGCGTTTCACGCGCGCCGCGTCCGCTTGCGCGATCATGCCGAGGGAAGCGGAAAATTCTGCCGCCAGCGTCATGCCGATGGCAACGCCTTCGCCGTGGAACAGCCGGTCGGAAAAGCCCGTCGCCGCTTCCAGCGCGTGACCGAACGTGTGGCCGAGATTGAGCAGCGCGCGCTCGCCGGTCTCGCGTTCGTCGCGCGAGACGATCGCGGCCTTGGCGCGGCACGAGGTTGCGATCGCGTGCTCGCGCGCCGCGCCGCCCGAGAAGATGTCGGCGTGACTGGCTTCCAGCCAGGCGAAGAAAGCCTCATCGCCAAGCACGCCATATTTGGCGACCTCCGCATAGCCGGCACGGAACTGACGCGGCGACAGCGTGTCGAGCACGGCCGTATCGGCGACGACAAGCACCGGCTGGTGGAAGGCGCCGATCAGGTTCTTGCCCTGCGGCGAGTTGATCCCCGTCTTGCCGCCGACCGAGGAATCGACCTGCGCCAGCAGGGAGGTCGGAACCTGCACGAAATCGACGCCGCGGCGCAGGATGGCCGCGGCAAAGCCCGCGAGATCGCCAACCACGCCGCCGCCGAGCGCGATCACGAGATCGTTGCGCTCGATCTTGGCCGCGATCAGCGCTTCGCTGACCTGGGTCAGGCCGGTGTAGCTCTTCGAGCCCTCGCCCTCCTCGACGATGATGCGCGAACTCGAAATGCCCGCCGCCGCAAGCGACGCCTCGGTCGGCTCCAGCCAATGCTTCGCCACGGTGCGGTCGGTGACGATGGCGGCGCGCGTACCCGGGCGGAGCGCCGCAATGCGCGGCCCGAGCGACGGCAGCACCTCGCGCCCGATCACGATGTCGTAGACGCGGTCGCCGAGCGCGACATCGACGGTGATGGGATCCGAGTGTTTCAGTGGCGCAGTCATGATGGGATGCTAATTCCGTTCGTTTCCGGTTGTGCCGTGCCGTTGCCACAGAGATGGGTATGCAACGCTTCGAGGCACTCTTCGACGATCCGGTCATGCGGCACGTCGCGCGACGAAATCGTCAGGTCAGCGCTCCGGTAGACCGGCTCGCGCTCGCCGAGCAGACGGTTGACCGTCCCCTCGGGATCCGCGGTCTGCAACAGCGGGCGATCGGCTCGGCGCCGCACCCGGCGCATGATGACATCGGCATCGGCGCGCAGCCAGAGCGAGATTGCCTTGGCACGGATGCAGTTGCGGGTCTCCTCACGCATGAACGCGCCGCCGCCGGTGGCGAGCACTGCCGGCCCGTCGCTAAGCAGGCGCGCGATTACCCGCGCCTCGCCATCCCTGAAATAGGCCTCGCCATGGGTTTCGAAAATCTCCGGGATCGACATGCCCGCCGCCGCCTCGATCTCGGTGTCGGCATCGGTGAAGGATAGCCTCAGCCGCGCGGCCAGCCGCCGGCCGATGGTCGATTTGCCGGCGCCCATCATGCCCACCAGCACGATCGACCTCGACCCCAGCGCGGCCAGGATGTCGGCCTCCAGGGACGGGAGCGCAGGTAGCGGTGGGGCGCTGTCTGGCATCTAAAGCTCGGTCTCTCGGCGAATTTGCGGCATTCCGGTCACCTATACTACCCCCGCCGATACCGTTGCCAGAGTCTTGCAACGGCTGAGGGAACATGGTGGATGATGCCGATGGTTAATTCGCCGCCCGAGCCTTCGATATGCCGAGCCTGTTCCGCTTCCTGACGGTCGTCGCCGTGATCGGCGGTATCGGCTACGGGATCATCTTCGCGCTGGCCAATTTCGTGACCCCGAAACCGCGGGAAATGACGGTGACGATCCCACCGGATAAGTTCCTCAAGAAATAGCCGCTATGATTCGGCGATGCGTCCCAAGACACGTTCCAAGACACCTGCCAAGACACCTGCCAAGACATCCGATGCCGGGCTGATCAGCCTGTTCCTCGACATGCTCGCGGCCGAACAGGGCGCGGGCGAGAACACGCTCGACGCCTATCGCCGCGACCTCGAGGACCTCTCCGAATTCCTCACCCATGCCGGCAAGAGCTTTGCCGGCGCGGACACCCAGACGCTGCGCGACTACCTCGCCGACCTCGACACGCGCGGGTTCAAATCAACCAGCGTCGCCCGCCGGCTTTCCTCGATGCGGCATCTGTTCCGATTCCTGCTCAACGAGCGCATCCGCAGCGACGATCCTGCTGCGATCCTCTCTGGCCCGAAGCGCGGCCGCGGCCTGCCCAAGGTGCTGTCGATCGCCGACGTCGACCGCATGCTGACGCGGGCGAAGGAACTCACGCAGACCGACACGACGCCGGCGCAGCGGCTGCGCGCGCTCCGGCTCCATTGCCTGCTCGAGGTGCTGTACGCCACCGGCTTGCGCGTCTCCGAACTGGTCTCGCTGCCGCTATCGGCGGCGCGGCGCGATGCGCGCATGATCGTGGTGCGCGGCAAGGGCAACAAGGAGCGGCTGGTGCCGCTGAACGAGGCCTCGCGGCAGGCGATGGCCGATTATCTCGCGGCGATGCAGGTCATGAAGCCGGAGAAGAAGGCCGCGCCGTCGAAATGGCTGTTTCCCTCCTTCGGCGAGAGCGGCCATTTGACCCGGCAGCATTTTGCCCGCGACCTCAAGGAATTGGCGGCCGCCTCCGGCCTGGCGCCGCGGCTCGTCTCCCCGCACGTGCTGCGGCATGCCTTTGCCAGCCACCTGCTCCACAACGGCGCAGACCTGCGCATCGTCCAGACCCTGCTCGGCCACACCGACATCTCGACCACCCAGATCTATACCCATGTGGTCGAGGAGCGGCTGAAGAGCCTGGTGCGCGACCTGCATCCGCTGGCGGAGAAGGCCTAGCCCGGTCGATCCCCGGATTGCGCTTCGAGACTGAGCAAGAATCGGGAACTAGGTTGCCAAGTGGAGGCTGAAGGGATTTGGCGCGGGATTTTGATGCAGGCGGCGGCGAAAGTCGCCTATGAGGACCGTAGCGAGACCTGCGATGGCCGCGACG
>NZ_JBEGDB010000667.1:0-732 GCF_043638955.1 Bradyrhizobium sp. 31Argb
AAAGCTCGCGCCAAACTCGGCCGCGCCTATCCAGCCACCCCCAAAGAGTCAAAATCACTGTGATAGACCACTAGGCCTCCGCGCGACGTGCGGCCGCGTGTGACCGCTCATCGCGCTGCCGCGAGCGCGCGCGTTGCCTTGTCGAGTTGCGCATTGCATTGCGCCACATCCCCTGCGCGATCGGCGGCACGCGCAAGGTCGAGCGCATTGAGCACGCGTTGCAGACGCCGCCCATATTTGCCTTCTGAGGCCGCGATCGATCGCGGCGTCGGCTGGTAGTTGCGCGTCGCGTCGAGACTCTCCTTCTGCCAACCTCCGGCGCCGGCGCGCTTCTCGATGGCGGCATCGGCCTGGGCTTGAACGCGCACGATCGAATCCTCGCAGGGGCCGGCGTGGCCCGGCGGAGTAGTCAGAAGCAGGATGAGGATGGCGGCTCCGAACGGCGCGACCTTTTCCATGGGTTCGTCTCCTTGTGTGCGGCCAACTGTTACTTGGTTACCAGATGACAATGTTCGTGACGATGTCTTTCGCAATTGAACGTGGACGCGCAACCACAAGCTTTTCGAGATAACATCGCATTTGCGAAGGGAACAAGGCGCCCCCCCGCAGCGGTGGACTGTCTCTAACTGTCCGGTTATGTAGGGAGGCTAGGGAGGGTGTTCGCCGTCGAGACCTTTGAGACAAATTGAAGGATTTTGCGGAGGGAGGATTTCTGGTTCATCGTAGCCACCA
>NZ_JBEGDB010000668.1:0-730 GCF_043638955.1 Bradyrhizobium sp. 31Argb
TTGCTCGCTTCATCTGTCCGTCCTTCTTCGGGCCGGACTCTAACTCCTTCTGGAGGAAATACTCAGTGGCAGGTCAGCCCGAGGTCGCCGGTGACAAGCCTGCCAAGCAGCCTTTCAAGGCCTATCCGATCGGCTACTTCCACATCGACATCGCCGAGGTCCGCACCGAGGAGGGCAAGCTCTACCTCTTCGTGGCTGTGGACCGCACCTCGAAGTACGCCTTCGCTCGGCTGATGCAGAAGGCGACCGTTGCCACCGCCAGGGCTTTCCTCAACGACCTGGTCAACGCTGTCCCCTACAAAATCCACACCGTACTCACTGACAACGGCATCCAATTCGCCGACCTGCCCAAGAACAGATCGGGTCCAACCGCCATGTGGCGCGGCCATCCTTTCGACCTGACCTGCAGGAGGCATGGCATCGAGCATCGTCTCACCAAGCCCAACCATCCTTGGACCAACGGCCAGGTCGAAAGGATGAACCGAACACTGAAGGAGGCAACCGTCCGGCGATACCACTATGAGACCAAGCGCCAACTCGAAGATCACCTCGGCGCCTTCCTGGACGGCTACAACTTCGCCAAGCGGCTGAAGACGCTACGCGGCCTCACACCCTACGAAGCCATCTGTACAGCTTGGGCAAACGAGCCAGACCTGTCGCGCGGCGATCAGGATGGAAGAGCGCGTCAATCAAGGTGAGAGAGTTTCGCCGGGCTCGTGACGCAGGGAGG
>NZ_JBEGDB010000669.1:0-727 GCF_043638955.1 Bradyrhizobium sp. 31Argb
ATCGGCGGCCAGCTGAACTGCCCTTCGATTCTCTTGTAGTAAAGAACAAGGCCGCTTCCGTCCCAGGTCAGGATCTTCACGCGATCTCGGCGCTTGGAGCGAAACACCCACAGCCCGCCGTCGAACGGATTGGCTCCAAACGCCTCGCTCACCAGCATCGCCAGCGAGTCCATGCCGCGACGGAAATCGACCGGCTGCGTCGCGATCCAGATCGATAACCCAGCGCGGAGCCCGATCATCGGCCAACCGTCCTGACTGCCGCAAGCACCTCGCAGAGTGCTCGCCGGTCGACCGTTCCCACGACACGGATGCGAACCACGCCGACGTCGATCTCAATCGCCCCCTGCTCCTCGCATGGCGGCAATTTGCCCCCGCAGCCCGTGATCGCGACCGGCACAAAGCCTGATGGCACGCCTCCATCCCTGCGCTCCGCGAGCTTCGCCCGCGTTGCCTGACGACGCCAAAGAAACAACAGGCTCGGGCTGATGTCGTGTCGCCGCGCCACCCCGGAAGCGCTTGCACCCGGCGCGAAACTCTCCGCGACAATCGCCGCTTTCGCATCGGTCGACCAGCGCCGTCGTCGGCCGGTCCCCGTGATGATCTCGACGCGCTGCAGCGTGTCGGAGCCGTCCTCAAGGATACGCGCATGCCTATCCTTATCGCCATCCTTACAACTATCTTTTGACATGGTGACCTCGTGACGAAACAATCCACGAGATCTTCCTAG
>NZ_JBEGDB010000670.1:0-724 GCF_043638955.1 Bradyrhizobium sp. 31Argb
CGGTCGCCGTCCACAAACGGGCTGGCGATGAACCGCTCCGCCGTCAGCTCCGGCCGGTTCAGATAGCCGCGCGCAACTCCCGCCCCGCCAATGTAAAGCTCACCCGCCGCCCCGAACGGAACCGGCCCGCCATGACCGTCCAGAAGATAGACGCGAAGATCGGGAATGCGCGTTCCAATCGGACTACCCGAGTTGGAAGTGTCCGAATGATCGAGCGGCCGATATGTGACATGCACGGTCGCTTCCGTAATACCGAACATGTTGATCAGTTGTGGGGCGTGCTCATGCTCTGAGTACTTTGCATACCACGGCTTCAGAAGCGACGGCCCCAGAGCTTCCCCACCAAAGATTACATAGCGAAGGCGGTTTCGAACACTGCTCTGACACTCCACATCCATGAGAGCTTTAAAAGCCGAGGGGGTCTGGTTCAGAACTGTGACGCCGAACTTACAGATCAGATCATGGAACTCAGGAGCAGAGCGAGCGGTATCGCTCGGCACAAGAATTAATCGCCCGCCATAGCGCAGTGCGCCCCACAACTCCCATACTGAGAAGTCGAACGAGAAGGAATGGAATAGGCACCAGACGTCATGTTCCGTGAAGCAATAACAGCTCTCGGTTGCCTCGAACAAGCGCACGATCTGAGCATGCTCGATCATGACGCCCTTGGGGGTGCCGGTTGAGCCGGAGGTGTAGATCACATAGGCCAGATGGCGCGCGCTCA
>NZ_JBEGDB010000671.1:0-720 GCF_043638955.1 Bradyrhizobium sp. 31Argb
AAAAGAAAGCCTTGAATCACGTTCAATCTGATTTGAGAATCCCAAGAGTCCACACGGCCTAGTGGTTCATCACAGTGGTTTTGACTCTTTGGCTGCAGCGGGATAGGCGCGGCGGAGTTTGGCGCGGGCTTTGTCGGTTGTGAACATCCATTTGATGCGGTCTCGCGTTTTATTTCGCTGCCGCTGCCATGCTGCGATCTCTTTTCGGAGCCTTTTGGGGTCGTCGATGCGGCGGCCGAGACATTGGCGTTGCAGAACGCTGATCTCGCACTCGACCATGTTGAGCCAACTGGCGTGTTTCGGAGTGTAGTGGAATTCGAGGCGGCGCAGGATGCGACGGGCCTCGGCAGGCGCGAATGCTTGATACAGCGCGCCGGCGGTATGGATCGACAGATTGTCCTGCACGACACGGATGCAGGGGGCATCGGGATAATGGACGTCGACGAGTTCGCGCATGCAGTGCGCGTAGTCTACGGCAGCGCGGCGGTCTGTAACCTTGACGTTGCGCCAGCCGCGATGCGGATCGAAGGTGACGAAGAGATTGACGGTGCCGTTGCGGCGATATTCGTAATCGTAGCGCTCGCGCTGTCCCGGTTGGGCCGGGATCGGCTGACGCACCTCGCCGATTAGCTGGACGGGGGTTTCGTCGAAGCAGACCAGGGGCCGCTCGGGATCCGGCGCTTCAGCATAGAGATCGAGCACGTCCTCCATGCGGGCGAC
>NZ_JBEGDB010000672.1:0-716 GCF_043638955.1 Bradyrhizobium sp. 31Argb
CCTGCCACCCGAAAACTTGCCGATCCTCGAATGGCTCGGTATCAAAACGTCAAAATCACTGTGATGAACCACTAGGAGGATGTTACATTGGATGGGCAATTACAGGGGTTGATCGATGCCGTCGATGTGGCGCACGATGAACGCTCCGTTCGCAACGCGATCAAGAAGTTTACTGGCTCATCCGGCTTCGACCGCTATGCCTACATTCATGTTCACGCCGACGATGCGGTTGCTTTCAGCGATTATCCTGCGGAATGGCTGAACCTCTATTTTGCAAAGCGATACACGACCATCGACCCTGTTGTGACGACCGCCAAGCGCAGCATGCGGATGTTCGCCTGGTCGGCGGGGGAGCGCGGCGTGCGCAGGAGCTCGCGCGAGATCAAGCAATTCTATTCGGAGGCAACTGACTTCGGCATCCGCTCGGGCGTTTCCGTTCCGATCAGGACAAGCTATGGCCGCACAGCGATGATCACGCTCGCATCAGATCGGCGGCGGGCCGAGGTCCCGCCATGGGATCCGATGCAGGCGGCATTGGCGCTCGCCTACATTCATGTTCGCCTCAGCCTGGCGTCTGTGTCGTCCTTTAAAACAGGGGATGTGACGTTGTCGACGCAGGAAGCGACCTCGCTCAGCTGGTCTGAAATGGACCCGCGGAGCGGGACCGCTTGAACCGGTTTGTTAGTTGGAAACTGACCGCTCCTGATCCCTTTCTA
>NZ_JBEGDB010000673.1:0-714 GCF_043638955.1 Bradyrhizobium sp. 31Argb
CGAGCCATCGGGGATCAACCGGATCTACCGGCTTTATCGCGAGGAAGGGCTCACCGTCCGCAAGCGGCGGGCTCGCCGCAAGGCCGTGGGGACCCGGGCCCCGATCCTGGTCGAGGCCAAGCCAAATGCCCGCTGGTCGCTGGACTTCGTCCACGACCAGTTCGCCAATGGCCGACGCTTCCGCATCCTCAACATCGTCGACGACGTCACCAAGGAATGCCTGGGCGCCATTCCGGACACGTCGATCTCGGGGCGGCGCGTGGCCCGCGAACTGACGGCAATCGTCGAGCGGCGCGGCAAGCCAGGAATGATCGTGTCCGACCATGGCACCGAGTTCACCTGCAACGCCATGCTGGCTTGGTGCAAGGACGCAGATATCGATTGGCACTTCATCGCACCGGGAAAGCCGATGCAGAATGGCTTCGTCGAGAGTTTCAACGGCCGGATGCGCGATGAACTGCTCAACGAGACCCTGTTCTTCGATCTGGATGACACCCGCGTCAAGGTCGCGGCTTGGGTCGCCGACTACAATATCCGGCGGCCTCACTCGTCGCTGAAATACCTGACCCCCGCGGCCTATGCCGCCCACCTCACCGCAACGGACGATCGGCTGCGCAACCCCGACCAGCTCCGCCGATCGTCCGTTGCTCCACCCGCGCCACTTGGCGTACAAAACCCTGAGACTCTAACCGCTGCTGGATGAAAGTTCAGTGG
>NZ_JBEGDB010000674.1:0-709 GCF_043638955.1 Bradyrhizobium sp. 31Argb
AACGGGCTGGCGATGAACCGCTCCGCCGTCAGCTCCGGCCGGTTCAGATAGCCGCGCGCAACCCCCGCCCCGCCAATATAGATCTCCCCCACCGCCCCAAAGGGAACCGGCGCACCGTGTCCGTCCAGCAGGTACACCCGCGTGTTCGCAATCGGACGCCCAATCGGAGGCAATTGCGGCCAGCATGATGGATCAGCCGCGAGATGGTGCTCAGTAACAACGTGGGTTTCCGTGGGCCCATACTGATTTATCAACCTTGCTCTCGGGTGCGTTTCGAAGAACGACCTGAGTTCGGGGGTGGCTCGCAATTGCTCACCCGCTGTGTAGATCTCCCTCAAAGAGGGCAGCAGCGCTCCCCGAGCGCCCCAGACTTCCGCAAAATGATTCAAGGCTACGAATGGGAGGAAAAGCCGCTCGATCCCTTCTCCCCACACAAAGTCCAGCAACTCAGAGAAGTCGGCACGGGTCTCTTCCCGCACGAGCATGAGTAGCCCGCCGTCCCTCCAACAACTGAACAATTCCTGGAACGAGACGTCAAAGTTCAAAGTCGTGAACTGAAGTGTACGTCGTTTTGGCGCGCCACACTCCGGCGAGGACCAAAGCAAATTCATAAGCGCGCCGTGGGGCATTTCGACGCCCTTGGGGGTGCCGGTTGAGCCGGAGGTGTAGATCACATAGGCCAGATGGCGCGCGCTCAGGCCGAGCGCGC
>NZ_JBEGDB010000675.1:0-707 GCF_043638955.1 Bradyrhizobium sp. 31Argb
ACGGCATCGAGGTCATCCAAATGCCGGCAAACCACGCCGCCTGATCACCTCATCACCCAAAATTCCGCATAGCTCCGTCATAGGCTCCAATGTCCGGTTTGCGCCATAACCTGCCGATCCTCCGATTTCGCTCGTGCGGTCGAAGCCGAAGTACGCCATTGGCGCGAGGGATCAGTTCTCAGAGACAACCCGACTGCTACCGGCTACGCGATGTCGCAATTCGCGTTCACGGGTACGATAGCCAGCACCATATCGTATGAAATCCTAGTTTGGGATGAGAAATCGTGGGCTAAAAATGGCCGGAAGCGACTGGAACCGCCGGCCACGCCCTGACAATCCGCGCAGATTCTTGGAATGCCAACGTTGGTATTCGTGTTGGTACCGAGATTTCGCCGTCATAAAATGCCAAATGAAATCAATAACTTGTCTGTCCAATTCGGCGCCGGCCAGGGACAGATTGCGGCGCCGGAAGTGCAGGACAATTCCAGCATCTGGTTGGCGGCAAATGCGATCGGAATCAAACCGCGGGACCGCAGGAATCGAACTGCAACGCAACAGGCCGACACCTTCTAGGTGCGCGATGCAGCCGCCTGCAATGGGTAAACTTCTTAAGCGATTTTGTAGGTGACCAGCTAGGGTCTGTTGGGATTCATCGGGAGTTTATCACGGCAGCGGTCAGATGGATCATGGCTGCGAAGCTTTGATCT
>NZ_JBEGDB010000676.1:0-701 GCF_043638955.1 Bradyrhizobium sp. 31Argb
CGGATCATCCGCGACATCCGCCGCAAGATTGATGGCGATGCGGTGCTGGAAGCTCGCTTCGGCCCATTGCTGGGTTTAGCGCAGCAGGTGCGCAGGCAGGATCAGCATCAGCGCGGTCCAAAGGTCTATGCGTTACATGCCCCGGAGGTCGAGTGCATCGGCAAGGGTAAAGCCCGTGCGCCCTACGAATTTGGCTGCAAGGTCAGTGTCGCCACCCCCGTGACGTCTCCGAAGGGCGGCCAGTTCGTGCTGCATGCCAAGGCCCTGCATGGCAATCCCTTTGATGGGCATACGCTCGGCCCTGTGATCGCCGACATGGAGAAGCTCACTGGCGTGGAGGCTCGCCGCATCCACGTCGACAAAGGGTATCGTGGTCACAACTACCCGCATCGGTTCAGGGTGTGGATCTCGGGGCAGGTCCGCCGCGTCACAGCTTCTATCCGTCGCGAGATGAAGCGCCGCGCGGCTGTCGAGCCCGTCATCGGTCACGTCAAGGCTGAGCACCGCATGGAGCGCAACTATCTCAAAGGCCGCGTGGGCGACCGCATCAACGCCGTCCTCGCCGCAGCCGGCTATAACTTCGGCCTGCTCCTGCGGTGGCTCGCAGGACTCTTGCGTGCCATCATCCGGGCGTTCACCGAAACTGTCCCGGCCCAAAAGATCGCTTAAATCACCGCTCTCCCGCGTTCTTCACGGACGAC
>NZ_JBEGDB010000067.1:0-32193 GCF_043638955.1 Bradyrhizobium sp. 31Argb
GGCTTCCTCCTAAAAGAAAGCCTTGAATCACGTTCAATCTGATTTGAGAATCCCAAGAGTCCACACGGCCTAGCGGGAGAGAGCGATGGCGGACGTCCCATGGCACCTTTCCGGTGACTATTTCGAGAATTGCAGTTGCAGCATCGTGTGTCCGTGCCTCGTGTCAGCGGCCCCTCCGTTGACCGCGCGACCGACCGAGGGCTTTTGTAACGTACCGCTGATCTTCCACGTCGAGAGTGGCCGCTATGGCGACATCGTGCTCGATGGACTCAATGTCCTGGTTATCCTCCACGCACCTGGGGTCATGGCAGACGGAGATTGGTCGGTGGCCGCCTATATCGATCAGCGCGCCGACGATGAGCAGACAGAGGCTCTAGCTGCGATCTTCACCGGCGCCGCCGGTGGTCCTATGGCCGCATTCACATCGCTGATCAGCAAGAACCTGGGGGTGAAGAAGGTCCCAATCACATTCCGGATCGACGGCAAGACGCGGTCCGCGGAAATCCCGGGTACTCTGCACATGTCCGTCGATCCGTTGCCGACCATGCATCCGAGCGGGGAAATGTGGGCGAACATCGGCCATCCGGTTAGCCCCGACAGGATGGTGATGGCAGTCGGCGCCTCCGGCAATACGTTCAGCGATCATGGCATGCGCTGGGATAATTCCGGCAAGAACGGCCTCTATGCGCCGATCCGTTGGTCGAACCAGGCTTGATGCAGCTCCTGATACGGTCCTGCGACAAGGCCGGCAACGTCAATCGCAAATGACCGACAGCACCCTGGAAACCGTGCTGCGGCGCGATCGCTGGATCGTCGGCGGCGCGATCGGCATCATTGTCGCGCTGGCATGGAGCTATGTGCTCTGGCTCGCCAACGACATGGACATGGGCGGCATGGACATGACCGGGTTCCGCATGATCCCGGCCGGGATCGGAATCATGTTGCCGGCCAACGAGCCATGGCGAGCGATCGAGTTCGCGTATGTGTTCCTGATGTGGGCGGTGATGATGGTCGGAATGATGGCACCATCGGCAGCGCCCATGATCCTCATGTACGCCCGCGTGGGTCGACAGGGGAAAGCGCAGGGCAAGCCGTTCGCCGCGACCGGCTGGTTTGCGGCCGGTTATCTCCTCGCCTGGAGCGGCTTCTCGCTGGCAGCAACCTTTCTCCAATGGGTGGTCGAGCGGGCAGCCCTGCTGGATTCCCGGATGGCGATCGCCAGCAACCTGCTCGGCGCAATCGTGCTGATCGCGGCGGGAGTCTATCAATGGACACCGCTCAAGGACGTCTGTCTCGCCCAATGCCAGTCGCCGTTTCTATTCCTGATGCGCCACGGCGGCTTTCGCGACGACCCGCGAGGCTGCCTGCTGCTGGGGCTTCGGCACGGAGGCTATTGTGTCGGCTGCTGCTGGGTCTTGATGGCGCTTTTGTTCATAGGCGGGGTGATGAACGTGCTTTGGATTGCGCTTTTGGCGCTGCTTGTCCTTTTGGAGAAAGTTACGCCGGTCGGACGATGGATCGCGCGTGTTGCCGGCATTGCATGTGTGGCCGCGGGCGCCTGGCTGCTGGTGTCCTTGCCGCAGTGATGAGCAACCTGCTTACCGTTCGGTTCGAATTGCCATCGGCAACAGCGCAAGTGTGACTCGACCTTACTGTCCCTCCATTACTTGCTGTCGACGCCTACGAGCCGCCGTCGGCTAGGCCGTGTGCGGACAACCGTCTCCTCATAAAGAGGGGCCTCGCGCCAGGTCGATCCGGGCAGTAAAAGCCGCCACTCTGAAACAAAAGTTGATCGAATCCTCCAAGAAGAGCGAGGATATTTCCCAGAAATGGCTTGATTTCTCCGTTCGCTAACTCGTCGGGGCATTTTTTTGATGAGTAGCCAGTCATGACTGATCAACAATTAGCTCTACAGGCAATTGGCGAAGCCCAACTCATTTTGGACGAATGCGTCCGGTCGTGCCCCAAGGATGATGTCCATATCCTTGGCAAGTTGGTGGAAACTTTCGAACGCTCCGACTTGATCGTTGCTGTAAGCCGATTGCAGCAACGAAGCGGTTGGGTGCGCTTATGAGACAGCCGCTACAATCGTTAGCTTTGACCGCTTGTATTTCTGTGCTCCCGTTGATCGGGACGTCAAATGTGCAGGCAAAGCAACAATGCAGCGCCGCGATGCCATCAAACCCGCAGGGGCAGTGGTGGTCCTATCGTCTCATCGACGGAAGAAAATGCTGGTACGCGGGCAAGCCCATGCTTTCGAAATCGCTGCTCGAGTGGCCCAAGGAGGCATCTGCCGCACCTCGTTCTCCAGAAGCTGGCGGCGTCCTCATTGCGAAGGCTGGAGATCCAATAGACGCACAAGCGGTGCCACTGAAAGACTCTGACACCTTCGAAGCGCGATGGCGTGCCCGGATATCCATTTGCGGGGCATGCAATTGACAAGGACACACCGCGGCGAAGATCGAGGACGAATTCGAGCTGCGCATTCGATTATTGCGTCCAAGATACTGGGGCGAGCGAAAAGAGGCCGCCAACTACTGCGGCCCCTTTCTTAGGCCCGAGGTGAAAGTCACCGCCAATGGCGATGATGCCGCCAGCCATGGTGGTGGCTGCGGTACCAACCGTAGTGATGGCCCCGGTGCCAACCGTAGTGATGGCCGCGACCGCCGTGATGGCCCCACCCATGCCCGTGCCCATGACCATGACCATGACCGCCTCTGACCTGAATAACCGCCTCGTCGGCTCCGCCCAGCGTATAGGGTGTTGCTGCGGGCATGGCCGACGCCGATACAGTTGGCGCAAGTGCAAAGGCACAGCCGGTAAGTCCGATTATCAGAAGCCGTTTCATTTTGGTGCCTTCTCCTTTGTGGCAAAATGCTCCTGCGAACTATCAGCTCCGTTTTGAATATTGACTGAACGGTGCATTAAACGCCCGTTCAGCGCCGTTGCGACTGGTTTGTGGGATCGCAATAATTTGGGGCATCTGTCCGAGCTTCGACCGATGTCCTAACGGGTCACCCGGCTTTCGCCTTGGGTCACGACGGGCAAGGCTCGGATCGAGCTAATGGGTTCTGTTCAAGAAGCCGACATCTCGGCGTTAGTGAGCACCCTGGACGAGTCTAGTAGCGTCGCAGCAGGGCGCCGAACTTCGGATCCAGGGCCTGCGCGGATTCCATCAGCAGGGTTTTGCCGGCCGCAGTCGCCTGCACATAGGCTGCGATGAGCGGGGCTTCGAAACGGGAGCGGTTCGAAAGCACGGTACGGATATCCGACAAGGCGAGCAGGCGCATCTCTTCATCTGATGCGGCCGAACTCGATGTGACGGCCTGAAGTCTCATGAACGCGACATCGGACGACACCGGTCCGGTTAGATAGGACGCCTTCAGCGCGGGAAGGGCGGTGCCATCGGTCCGCGCTTTCAACGTTGCAAGCGTCAACCAAAGCACCGGCCTGATCGGCGAAACGCTCAGCGCGGCCACGACGGAGCCCTGAGCGGCCTGACTGTCCTCCGCCCGCGCGGCAGGATCGAGTGCGGGTTGATTCAGAACCTGCGCGGCCTTCGCGATCGCATGATCAGCGAGAAAATCCCCATCGAATGGAAACAGCGCGGCGAGTATGGTGGAGGTAAAGGCTGTCGTCGCGGCCTCGCCGTGAAGTCTGCCCGTCAACAGGTCGTCTGCACGAAGCTTGGACCGACTCAGGTTCGCGCAAAAGCTGAAGGCGGCATAGGCGATCAGTACCAC
The DNA here is from genome assembly GCF_043638955.1 of Bradyrhizobium sp. 31Argb. Lineage (NCBI taxonomy): Bacteria > Pseudomonadati > Pseudomonadota > Alphaproteobacteria > Hyphomicrobiales > Nitrobacteraceae > Bradyrhizobium > Bradyrhizobium sp. 31Argb. The sequence continues at coordinate 3,744 of NZ_JBEGDB010000067.1, forward strand.
CGCCATGCACGTTCCCGTGGCGCGGAGCCAGGTCATTTGATTCATCGGCTGAATTTGTGGATGAGCACCGTTCGTCGGTGCCGGATAAACCCAATTGAAACTTCAAATCGCGAGCAGACTATCACCCTGTATCGTCAGCAGCGTCAAGTTGCCGGTCGCATATGCGCCCGTATCGATGTTGATGCGGTTCGGCCGAACGTCGGGCGCGCTGACGGGCGTGTGTCCGTGAACGATGTATTTGCCGAATCGCTCCTCGGAATTGAGGAACTCCTCCCTGATCCAGAGCAGATCCTGCTCCTGCTGCTTGTCGAGCGAAACGCCGGGACGAACGCCGGCGTGGACGAAGAAGAAGTCCCCACAGGTGAACGACGTCGGCAACTGCTCGATGAACGCAAGGTGCTCGGGCGGCAAGGCACGCTTCAATCCCTCGATGAGCTCGACCTGCTGTTCCGTCGTCGGGTTCATGGTCGGGGTCATGCCATAGGACATCAGCGTCAACAGGCCGCCGTAATGGCGCCACTCCTGCAGCTTGGCCGGATCTTTCAGGACGTCGAGCAGGAAGACCTCGTGGTTCCCCTTGAGGCAGACCGTTTCGTGACTTTGGCTGCGCCGGATCAGGATATCGAGCACGGCCCGCGATTGCGGCCCGCGATCGATGTAATCGCCAAGGAAGACCTGGATGGTGCGCTCCGGCGCCGAACGGTCGAGATCAACGTCAATTACGGTTAAGAGCGATTGAAGAAGATCGGCCCGTCCGTGGACATCTCCGATCGCATAGACGCGGACGCCATCGGGAAGCCGGGGCTTGATGTTCTTGCGAAAGCGTCGGGTCAGACCCATCCTTAAGCCAACTCGCCTGCCTCTGGAGCCGAAGCTCCAGATTCTTGTTTTGACGCGTTTTCTTCATCGCGAACCGACGTCCGTTTCGCTCGAAAACACCAGAGCCGATCAATCCTGCCACGGCTCTTACCAGAGCCCATTTCGGACCGATATCGTTAATTGTTTCAGAAAGAGTTGCTTCGGTTTTGACTAAAGGGCCGCGCAGCGAATGAGCTGTATCTCAAGAGGTCTTTTGTAGCTTCCCCGCAACAAGAACGGGGGGCGCAAAATGCGCGGAGTTGCAAAGATATTGGCGGTTGCCGCCGCCATCTTCACGATCGGGCTGCAGCACGGGGCGAAGGCCGGCTTTGTCGGCACGCCAATGGCGCTGCGGGGGGCTATCCAATACATCAAGTTCGATGCGCCGACATTGCCGCCGATGGCGTTCACGATGTTTTGCCTCAAATATGCGGGGGAGTGCAAACCGCGCCGTATGGTGTTCCGAGGCGGACGGCTGAAGCTCACCGCCGAGCGTTGGGCCGACCTCAAGGAGGTCAACCAATCGGTGAACACCGGGATTCGGCCACAGGCCAATCTCGAGGGGCTCGCCGGCGAGAAGTGGCTGCTGCATCCCGCAAGCGGGGACTGCAACGACTATGCGGTGACCAAGCGCCACGAGCTGATCGCAAGGGGGTGGCCGGCCCGTGCCGTCCTGCTCAGCGAGGTGGTGACGAGCTGGGGTGAGCATCACCTGGTCGTCGTCGTGCGCACGTTCAGCGGCGACCTGGTCCTCGACAACCTGACCCAGAATATCACGCCCTGGTCGCGCAAGCCCTATCGCTGGGTGCGGATCCAGATGCCCAAGAATCCGAACTACTGGGCATCCCTGGGCGATCGCAATGCGTGATCTCCGCGCAAACGCTTCGCGTTTGTCGCGAGGGAAAACCGGTTTCCACTTTTCCGGATCATGCTTTAGCTCACCGTGCGGCTTGGCTGACGCTTTGCGAAAGGCCAAGCCCCACGATCGCTGCAAGGCAGATGATAGCTCCCGTGCGTAGCAGGCCGGGACCCGCAAACCCCTGTACGACGCCGACGCAAAGGCAGGCGGCGGCTGCCGCCGGGAAGAAGGAATCGCGGCCACGCCGCAGCGCGCCTGAGACCAGGTGCGTGAGGAGGGAGAGCACGATCGCGATCGCGAGTGCAAACCCGATCCAGCCCGTTTCCACGAATAGCGCGATGGCTGCAGAGGGGGCGGCGAGCGGTCCCGTTGCGTCGCCGGATTGATAGATCCGGCCAATGGACGGGAAGGCGCCGGCGCCGAACCAGCGGGAGTCGGCAAACAGGCGGTCGAGTACGGTGCGTATCTCATCGGGCTGGATCGGGAGGAGCCGCAGCAGCGGCGATCCGGAGCCTTTTTCGAAGATCCAGGTCAGAACGAGGGCCGCGCCAACGGCCGCGACCACGCAAATCGCGGTGGCGGCCAGGACCGACAGGTCCAGCCTGCGGATGGCCAGGATGAGCAGAAACAACGCGACGCCGAGCGCGCAGGCAACCGCGCCGTTGGTGTTGGAATATCCCAGGATGACAGCGCCGTTGATCAGCAGGCCCGCAAGCCCGAGCATGCCGACGGCCACTGAACGGATGATCGCGTGACGCGTTTCGGCTCGCTCCGCGGCCAATTGAATGACGGCGAGATTGAGCGCCACGCCAAGGCCGCTCAAGCTGGTCGCGAAATCCCAGCTATCCGGACCGATGCTCTCTCCGTGCAGCCGATGATCGATGATTCTCAGCACGGCCACGAGCGCTGTTAGCCCGCTCAACACGAACAGGACGAGTTCGGCCCGGCGACGATCTCTGCCCAGAACGATTGTCACCCCAGGCAGCGCGACAGACGCGAGCGCCAGAAAGAATGCGCCGAGCGTTCGGCTGAAGTCGGCCGTGACGTATCCGAAGGGGATTCCCTGCAGGGCATCGTATGTGGTGGTCCAGATCGGATGGGCCAGCGACAAGCCGATCGGAATCAATTGCGCGCCGATACAGAGCGGAATCGCTATCAGCACCCGGCGCAGCTTTGCCGTCGTGCGCAGGAAGTGCTCGCGATCGGCCTTGCTCGCGCCCATCGATGCCGCCAGCAGGCACACGCCCGCCGCGGCCATTCCGAGCTCGGCGGCGAAGCCGGAGTTGGACGTTTCAAGAATGGTGGTGAAAGCAAGCGCGAAGAGGAGGGCGAAATAAGCGACGGACAATCGGGTTGCTCGGAAAATGCCTGAACCGAGTCGGCACCATATCTCCCGTCGGCTTCATTTCAAAGAAGCGGTCGCGACAGTTGAATCCGTAAAGCGCGATGCGGGATCAGCGGGCCGTCTTGAGCGGGCGCGCCACGACGCGGGCCGCCCGCGCCGCCGCGACGGCGAAGCGCGTGAATGACCCGAACAGATATCCGCCGTGGAGGGTGAGCGCGCCGATCGCAAAGCCGGTGAGGCTTTCGACCAGCGTCAAGGACAGGAGCGGGGCGAGCAGGACTGCGATTGCGCGGGTCGCAAGCGTCAGCGGCAGAAGCACGAACACCTTGAAGCGCAAGCCGAAGACGGCACCAGAGAGAAAGCTGAATATTGCAGCCTGAGCCATACGCACACACTCCTGTTTCAGCGCCTGTTGTTCCTGGGCTCTTCCTGCATCTATCCCAAGCACGCAGAGCAGCCGATCAGCGAGGACCAACTGCTGACGGGTCCGCTTGAGCCCACCAACGAGTGGTACGCGATCGCCAAGATCGCCGGGCTGAAAATGTGCCAGGCGTATCGCCGTCAATACGGCGACGACTTCATCTCGGCCATGCTGACAAATCTCTATGGCAAGGGCGACAACTATCACCCGGACCACAGCCACGTTCCGGCGGCGTTGATCCGTCGCTTTCATGAAGCCAAGCTCGCGGGAGCGCCGACGGTCACCGTATGGGGCACCGGAACGCCGCTCCGCGAATTCCTCAACGTCGATGATCTGGCGGATGCCTGCGCCTTCCTTCTGAAGCGGTATTCGCAGGACATGCCGATCAATGTCGGCAGCGACGACGAACTCTCGATCGCCGACTTCGCGGCTCTGGTCGCCGAGGTCGTCGGCTATCAGGGCGAATTCGTCTTCGACGTCAGCAGGCCCGACGGCACCCCGCGCAAGCTTCTTGATAGCTCGCGTATCCGCGAACTCGGTTGGCGCCCGCAGATTTCGATGCGTGCCGGCCTCGCCGCGGCGTACGCCGATTTTCTCCGGGGATACGGCCGCAACCTCGCGCTCAGTCCAAACGCGTCAAACTGAACAGGAGTGCGGTCTCTCGCCTAAAAACTAAGAAACTTAACATCTTTGATTTGGTCTGCATTTAATGCGCATACTTCTGGTGGGCATCAACTACGCGCCCGATCTTGTCGGTGTCGCGAAATACAACACTGAGCTCTGCGAAAGTCTCGTGGCCGAAGGCCACGACGTCCGAGTGATCACCGCACCGCCTTATTATCCGGCGTGGCGAATTCCTCGTGGCTTCAGATCCTGGTACTTCCGGTGGAGAAAGCTGAATGGCGTGCAGGTGATCCGTACGCCAATCTACGTGCCCGCTCGTCCGTCAGGGGCCAAGCGGCTCGTTCACCATGCGTCGTTTGCGTTGGCGAGTGCGATCCCCCTGGTGCGGACGGCGCTCTCGTGGCGACCCGACATCATGCTTTCGGTGGCGCCGTCGCTGACATCAGCGGCCCTCGTCGCCGTCGCCGCGCGCCTGACCGGGGCGAAGTCCTGGCTTCATGTGCAGGACTTTGAAGTGGACGCGGCCTTTGATCTCGGTCTTCTGCAGAACCAAAGGCTCCGTCGGCTGATGCTGCGCGCGGAAGCGAGAATCCTGAAATCCTTCGACCGCGTCTCCACAATCTCACCGCAGATGTTGCGACGTCTCAAAGAGAAGGGAATTCCGCAGGAGAAGGTGAGGGAGGTCCGAAACTGGATCGACACCGACGCAATCACTCCGGGTCCCGCAACGGTCAATTTCCGGACTGAGCTCAAGATTGGAGAAGACGACGTCGTCGCCCTCTACTCGGGAACGATGTCGAACAAGCAGGGGCTGGACCTCGTCGTCGAGGCGGCCTCCGTTCTCGAGGAAAGTCACCCCAACGTTCATTTCATTCTCGCCGGAGAGGGACCTCACAAGCCCAAGCTCCTGGAGATGTCACAGGGGCGCGGCAACATCCATTTCCTCGGGGTGCAGCCCAACGATCGTTTTGCCGCGTTGATGGCGAGCGCGGATATTCACCTGATTCCGCAGCGGGCAGAGGCGGCAGATCTGGTGCTGCCTTCCAAGCTCGGAGCCATCTTCTCGTCCGGGCGGCCGGTCATCGCTATGGCGGGATCTGGCACTGGGCTGGCCGATGAAGTGGAAGGCGCCGGTTTGGTTGTCCCGCCAGGCGATGCGAATGCGCTGGCCGAGGCTGTCCGAACGCTCGGCGAAGATGAGCCGCTTCGAAATGTCCTGGGCAAGCAGGGCAGGACGCGCGCGCTCGAACGTTGGGACAGGGAAAGCATCATCCATCAGTGGCTGAGGGAGATGCTCTCCATCGATGATGATAGCGCCAGGCCGCAGAGCAGCGGTGGGACACGGCTCCAGCCGGAAGCTCTGTTGCTTCCCGTCAAGGAATAGGTGCGCGTGACGGGCAAATAAGGCGGTCAGATGCTCGAGCGGTGGGATGACCAATGCGCTCGAGCAATCAATCGCCGCAAGCGGTCCCCGTTCAGCGGCCCTTTCCCTATTCGTGCCGCGCGTAGTAGCGGAAGCCGTGCTGCTTGATCAGTTCGTCCCGCTTGGCCGATTCAAGATCTTCCTGCATCATTTCCTTGACCAGCACCTCGAACGAGGTCTTCGGCTCCCAGCCAAGCTTCTGCTTTGCCTTGGAGGGGTCGCCGAGCAGGGTCGCGACTTCCGACGGCCGGAAATAGCGGGGGTCGACCGAAACAATGCATTTGCCGGTCGCCTCGTCATAGCCTTTCTCGTGAACCCCGCTACCTTCCCATCGGACCTTGATTCCGATCTCGGCCGCGGCGTGGTTGACGAAATCCCTCACCGAATACTGCTTTCCGGTGGCGATCACGAAGTCTTCCGGCTTGTCCTGCTTCAGCATCATCCACTGCATCTCGACATAGTCGCGCGCGTGACCCCAGTCGCGTAGCGCGTCCATGTTGCCGAGGTAGAGGCGGTCCTGCAGCCCGAGATGGATCCGCGCCAGCGCCCGCGTGATCTTGCGCGTCACGAATGTCTCGCCGCGGACCGGGGACTCGTGATTGAACAGGATGCCGTTGCAGGCGTACATTCCATACGCTTCGCGGTAGTTGACCGTGATCCAGTACGCGTAGAGCTTGGCGACGGCGTAGGGCGAGCGGGGGTAAAAGGGCGTTGTCTCCTTCTGCGGGATTTCCTGCACAAGCCCATACAATTCGGAATTCGAGGCCTGGTAGAAGCGTGTCTTGTTCTCCAGGCCGACAATGCGGATGGCTTCGAGCAGGCGCAGCGTGCCCAGGGCGTCGGAATTTGCGGTGTATTCCGGCTCCTCGAATGAAACGGCCACGTGGCTCTGCGCCGCGAGATTATAGATCTCGTCCGGCTGCACTTGCCCGACGATACGGACCAGACTCGAAGAGTCCGTGAGGTCGCCATAATGCAAACGGAATGGCGGATTGGCCTCGTGGGGATCGAGATAGATGTGGTCAATTCGATCGGTGTTGAAAAGCGAAGCCCGACGCTTGATGCCGTGGACCTCATATCCCTTTTGCAAAAGCAGTTCTGCCAGATAGGCGCCGTCCTGACCGGTAACGCCGGTAATCAAAGCCCGCTTCTTCGTCATAAAGCCCCCAAACAGAGATTTCAGCGCCGTTACATAACGCAATAATTCCGCCAGAATAGACATTTCCGGCGGATCATGTTGTGCGATGGACCAATAGGATTAATCGGGAAGCGTGTCCCTTGATAAAAGGCACCACGTTGTGCAGGGCTCTGCCTGAAAAGGCGGCGCTGCGCGCAATGAGAATCGGCAACCATTCTTGATCATGGCCTGCGCGCGAGGCGGGATATCGCCGTGCGCAGCGGCGCCTTCAGTCGTCACGATCAGCAATATCCATTGGGGTTGTTGCTCTGCCAGCGCCAATGATCCGCGCACATCGTCTCGAGCGATCTGGCCGCTTTCCATCCCATCAGCCGGGACGCGGTTTCCGTGGCAGCGTAGTAGGCATCGATATCGCCCGGGCGACGCGATTTGATGTCATAGGGTATGGGGCTGCCGCACGCCTTTTCGAACGCGCGAACGACTTCGAGCACGCTGCTGCCGGTACCGGTTCCGAGATTTACCGAGAAGCATTTCGGACTGTCCAATGCCTTTAGTGCGGACAGGTGTCCGAGCGCGAGGTCCATGACATGGATATAGTCGCGAACGCCTGTTCCATCAGGTGTATCGTAGTCGGCGCCCCATATGTTCAATCGCTCGCGTCGTCCGATTGCAACCTGAGCCACGAAGGGGACCAGGTTATTGGGGACGCCGCGGGGATCCTCGCCGATCAGTCCACTCTCGTGTGCGCCGACTGGATTGAAATAGCGCAATATGGCGACCCCCCAGCTTGGGTCGCTGACATATTGGTCGCGGAGCATTTCCTCGATGATGAGCTTGGTCCGCCCATAGGGGTTCACGGGATTGAGGGGATGGTCCTCGGTATAAGGCAGAAATTTGGGGGTGCCGTAGACGGTGGCCGATGAACTGAACACGATGGTCTTGACGCCCGACCGTCGCATCGCGCGCAGCAGCCGGTGCGATCCGATGACGTTCTGATCGTAATATTCGAGCGGCTCCGCAACGGAGTCCTGAACGGATTTCAGCCCGGCAAAATGCATGACCGCCGTGCAGTTGTATTGCGTCAACACCTGCTCGATCGCACGTTCGTCGCGAATGTCGCCTTCAACGGCAATCAGCGATTTGCCGCAAATCTGCTGCACGCGCTGCAGGGCAATCGGACTGCTGTTGGAGAAATTATCGAATACGACGACATCTTCACCCGCAGCCAGCAAGGCCACACAAGCATGCGAGCCGATATAGCCGGCCCCGCCGGTCACAAGGATCATCGTCATTTCTCCGCTAGATTGGGTTCTCAAGGAGCTGTCCGCGGCGCAGACAGTCACTACAATCTAGAGCTGTTGAAAGCAAACGTGCGATGTGAAGGGTAGACAGCGGGATAGAAGCTGCCCTGTCAAGGTCGATCGGAGAGAATTTGACGCTGTTGTTAACCCTAGCCAGACCAAGACTGTTGCCGGCGCCGCTCCGATAGGTAATGGCCGATTGCATCGGCGCGGCCGCGTAAGTTGTCACTCCACTGTCATCGCCCGGCTTGACCGGGCGATCCAGTATTGCAGAGGCGTTCGTTTTCGATTGAAAGGCCGCCGCGTACTGGATCACCCGCGTTCGCGGGTGATGACAGTGTTGTTTGCGGCGAGCGAAGCGCTCAGCTCTTCGGGCGCCGCCATCTCAAATCTTCTGATTGTACTCGCCGACCTCCGGATGCGTGCGCAGCACGCTATCCACCGTCTCGAACATATCGCGCATGCGCTGCTCGCTGACCGGGCTTTCGACCACCACCACGAGCTCCGGCTTGTTGGAGGAGGCGCGCACCAGGCCCCAGCTCCCGTCCTCGACCGTGACGCGCACGCCGTTGACGGTGACGAGATCGCGGATCGCCTGGCCGCCGATCTTGGCGCCCTGCTTCTGCAAACCCTCGAAGTGCTTCACCACGGCGTCGACCACGCCGTATTTGGCCTCGTCGGCGCAATGCGGCGACATGGTCGGCGACGACCAGGTCTTGGGCAGCGCGTTCTTCAGGTCGGCCATCGACCTGCCGGGCGCGCGGTCGAGCATCTCGCAGATCGCGATTGCCGAGACCAGGCCGTCGTCATAGCCGCGGCCGAACGGCTTGTTGAAGAAGAAGTGGCCGGACTTCTCGAAACCGGCGAGCGCGCCGAGCTCGTTGGTGCGGCGCTTCATGTAGGAGTGGCCGGTCTTCCAGTACGCGGTTTTCGCGCCCTGCTTTTGCAGGATCGGATCGGTCATGAACAGGCCGGTCGACTTCACGTCGACCACGAATTGCGCATCCTTGTGGATCGCCGACATGTCGCGCGCCAGCATCACGCCGACCTTGTCGGCGAAGATCTCCTCGCCGGTGTTGTCGACCACGCCGCAGCGGTCGCCGTCGCCATCGAAGCCGAGACCGACATCGGCCTTGTGCTGCAAGACCGCATCGCGGATCGCGTGCAGCATCTCCATGTCTTCCGGGTTCGGATTGTATTTCGGAAAGGTATGGTCGAGCTCGGTGTCGAGCGGGATCACCTCGCAGCCGATCGCCTCCAACACCTGCGGTGCAAACGCGCCGGCGGTGCCGTTGCCGCAGGCGGCCACCACCTTCAGCTTGCGCGTCAGCTTCGCCCGGTCGGTGAGGTCGGCGATGTAGCGCGCCGGAAAATTCTCGTGGAATTGATACGAGCCGCCGGCCTTGTTGTTGAAGCTGGCGCCGAGCACGATCTCCTTCAATCGCGTCATCTCGTCGGGGCCGAAGGTCAGCGGGCGGTTGGCGCCCATCTTGACCCCGGTCCAGCCATTGTCGTTGTGGGAGGCGGTCACCATCGCGACGCAGGGCACGTCGAGGTCGAACTGCGCGAAATAGGCCATCGGCGTCACCGCCAGCCCGATGTCGTGCACCTTGCAGCCCGCAGCCATCAAGCCGGAGATCAACGCATATTTGATCGAGGCGGAATAGCCGCGGAAATCGTGGCCGGTCACGATCTCCTGCTTGACCCCGAGTTCCGCGATCAGCGCGCCGAGCCCCATGCCCAGCGCCTGCACGCCCATCAAATTGATTTCCTTGCCGAACAGCCAGCGCGCGTCATATTCGCGAAACCCGGTCGGCTTCACCATCGGCTCGGATTCGAAGGCATAAGTGTTCGGGAGGAGCACCGGTTTTGGTCTTGGAAACATGCAGTCGTCTTTCTGAGAGACAGTCAGTTGTTCGGGAGATCAAATCGAGACAGGATCATCGCGATTGCACGACGCGCCCAGCGCGACCCACGCGGTCCTTCATCGCGGAAATAGAAACACCTCAGCTAGCCCGCCGCACCCGTCGTGCCGAGGCCCAAGCCGACATCGAACAAATCGCGCCGGTCTGATAGCGCCAGGCTGCGCAATTCGCCGAGCGTGCCGCGCGCGGCCGAACAATGGCTGCATTTGACGATCGCGGAGGGTGGGGCGAGCTCGCCGTCGTCGATCACCACGCCGATGCTGTCGCATTCAATGCATACGAGCTGAAAACTCATTTTCGAAATTCAATCCACCCGACGCTGCAAACTCTCGACGAAGCAAGCCTCATGCCAGCAATGCATCGCCGTGCGGCCGAGGTTATCCGGACGATGGTGGCATTTCAATGTGACGTCTGTACGCTCCGCGTTTGTCGCGAGGGAAAACCGGTCTCCACTTTTCCGGATCATGCTCAAGGCCGCAGCGCCGACGGCGGCTCCTGCGCACCGTCGGGGCGTATTCCCTTGAACCGGTTGAGCGGGCCGCGCAGCAGCAATTCCGCGAAATGGGCGATGGCAATCCCGGAGAGCCCGCCGCCGGCCTTGACCAGCGCGTCGACGAGGCGGCCGTGCCGATCCGGCGTCAGCAGTTGCAGGGCTTCCAGCGCGAACGCGCTGCCGATGACGACTGCGATGATCAAGACCAGCCGGTTGGGATAGGCCCGCACGAATGCAAATCCCATCAGCGCGAACGCTGTGAAATGCTCGAACTGGGGACCTGCGACGACAGGGCGGTCTTGAAGCGGGGAAAGCGTCGCGAAGGCGATGAAGGCGAGCACCAGCCAGGCGGCGCCCAGGGACAGTCGTTGATTCATAGGTTGTTGCTAAGCAAAAACGGGGCCGAGCTCAACCCACACACGAGCGCCGCCGCACGCATGGCAGGGCTATCAGCCGATATCGTTAACCCGGCGGCTGTTCAGCCGGTCCAAATCTGCTATCAAGCCGCGGAAATGAACAAAAAGTAACATGACACCGTTCATCTTGTTCATAGCCCGTTCACGCCGGTGGGTCTCATCTTAGCTAAGCTGCGACTCGCCATCGGAGGCCAAATTGCGCCTACTCGTCGTTGAGGATGATCCGGATCTCAATCGCCAGCTTACGACCGCGCTGACGGATGCCGGCTATGTGGTCGATCGTGCTTTCGACGGCGAGGAGGGGCACTATCTCGGCGACAGCGAGCCCTACGATGCCGTCGTCCTCGACATCGGTCTGCCGAAGATGGACGGCATCTCGGTGCTGGAAGCCTGGCGACGCAACGGCCGCGCCATGCCGGTCTTGATCCTGACCGCGCGCGACCGCTGGAGCGACAAGGTGCAAGGCTTCGACGCCGGCGCCGACGATTACGTCGCAAAGCCCTTCCACATGGAAGAGATTTTGGCGCGCATTCGTGCCCTGCTGCGTCGCTCGACCGGCCACGCCCAGTCCGAATTGACCTGCGGCCCGGTGACACTGGATACCCGCACCGGCCGTGTCAGCGTCTCCGGCAACCCGGTGAAGATGACCTCGCACGAATACCGGCTGCTGGCCTATCTGATGCACCACACCGGGCGCGTGGTGTCGCGCACCGAGCTGGTCGAGCATCTCTATGACCAGGACTTCGACCGCGACTCCAACACCATCGAAGTGTTCGTCGGACGCATCCGCAAGAAACTCGACGTCGACATCATCCAGACCGTCCGCGGCCTCGGCTATCTCCTGACGCCGCCGCCGAACGGCGCGTAACCGCCCCGGCGCCGCTGGTCGCCGGGCTTACTTTTTGATCGCAGCATGATCTTATCCGAAAACCGGTGCCCACCCCGCATCAAGTGCGGGGCCAGCCTTTTCGGGATCGTGCTCTGATGCGTGGAAGCTCGCTCGCCACCCGCCTGTTCCTGTCGGCGACCGCATGGCTGGTGGTGATCCTGGCGATCACCGGAGTCATCCTGTCCTCGGTGTATCGTGATGCCACGGAGCGTGCCTTCGACCGTCGCCTCAACCTCTATCTCCGCACCCTGATCGCCGAGGTCGCCACGCCTGACGAGCCGGCGGACCACCAGTTCCAGCTCGGCGAACCGCTGTTCGAACTGCCGCTGTCCGGCTGGTACTGGCAGATCCTGCGCACCGACGTGGAAAAGGGCGAGACGCGCGCTTCGCGCTCGCTGTGGGACAAGAAACTGCCGAAACTGGAGGATCAGGGTTTTGAGCTGACCCCCGCCGGCATTCGCATCGGCTATGTCGATGGCCCCGAGGGACAGACGCTGCGCATGGTCGAGCGTCCGGTCGATCTTGGCAGCGACGGCAGGTTCCTGGTCGGCGTCGCCGGCGACGCCAGCGAGATATTCGACGAGACGCGCAGCTTCGACTACTACCTCGGCGGCACCTTCACCTCGCTTGGCATCGTGCTGTTGCTGACTACGATCTTCCAGGTCCGTTTCGGCCTGGCGCCGCTCAAGCGCATTTCGGAGGCGATCGCCGATATCCGCTCCGGCCGCGCCGAACGGCTCGAAGGCAAGTTTCCGGTGGAGATCGCGCCGCTCGCGCGCGAGACCAACGCGCTGATCGACGCCAACCGCGAGATCGTCGAGCGCGCGCGCACCCATGTCGGCAATCTCGCCCACGCGGTCAAGACGCCCTTGTCGGTGATCGTCAACGAGGCCGCGACGCATGCCGCCGATCCCTTTGCCGCCAAGGTGCTGGAGCAGGCCGTGGTGATGCGCGACCAGGTCACCCATCACCTGGAGCGCGCCCGCATCGCCGCGCGCGTCACCATCGTCGCCACCGTCACCGAAGTGGCACCAGCGTTCGAGGCGCTGCAGCGAACCATGGAAAAGATCCACCGCGACCGCGACATCACCATCGAGCTGAAGGCCGACCCATCGGCGAAATTCCGCGGCGAGCGCCAGGATCTCGAGGAGATGGCCGGCAACCTCGTCGACAATGCCTGCAAATGGGCGGCCTCTCAGGTCTTCATCGAGGTCCTGGTCGAGCCGCCGGCGGAGCCGGGTGCGGGCCCGCGGTTGCATATTATCGTCGACGACGACGGGCGCGGCTTGTCGGCCGCCGAGCGCGCCCAGGTGTCGCGGCGCGGCCAGCGGCTCGACGAATCCAAGCCGGGCTCGGGGCTCGGGCTTTCAATCGTCACCGATCTCGCAGGCCTCTACGGCGGCAGCCTATCGCTCCGCAATGCGCCGATCGGCGGCTTGCGGGCGGAGCTGGAATTGCCGGGCGTTTGAAAGCCGGGGAGCCGCCGCGAGGGGCGCCCGTGCATCATTTCCTAAACGCCTTCTTAACGCGCGCCCTCCTATCATGCCGAGCCGATGCGCTTCTGCGTCGCCATCACAAGCACTCAATCACCCCAGGCCCATGAGCCAGACACCAATCGAGCGGCTGAGGGATTATCTCGCGCAGCTTCCGCCGCAATCGCAGGCGCTGCTGATGCGCGAGTTCGAGCGCGCGGTGGAGCGCGGCGAGGACGTCAACGTCGCCACCCTCGTGCTCGAGCAGTTACGCAAGATCGTGCGCCGGGCCGAGGAGGAGGCGACGCGCCCCCGCGGCGATGATCCGGCGCGCCTGCTGTTCCGTCCGCTCGAGCCGTTCCTGGCCGAAGGCAATTTCCCGATCCGGCCGGGACAGGTCCGCCGCACCTCGCTGCTGCCGATATGGCAGTGGCTCGGCCGTGAAGGCGCGCCTGATGCGACCCGCGAATTCGAGGCCGCGCTTGTGAAGGCGCATGACAGTGGCGCAACTTCGGCCGCCGAGGCCGCAGCCCGCAAATACCAGCTCGCCGCAGCGGAGGCGGTCGTCAAGGTCGCGACGCCAGTCCCGGGCGATGACAAGCAGCGGGCGCTGTCGCGCGTCGGCCCGCCCAATGTGGTCGAAGACCTGGTGTCGATCGGGCTGGTGTTGCGCACGCGCGAGGCGCTGGAGACGCTCGGCAGCCGGCTTCCCAGCCAGCTCCGGATGTTCGGCGAAACCCAGATCGCCTCCGTCACCGCGGCGCTCAACGTCCCTTCGCTGCAGACGCCGCAATTGCTTCCGTTCGCGCTGTCGCTGGTGATGCAGCGCCTGGTCGCGCCCTGGCAGATCATCCGCCTCGCGATCAAGATGGCGGCTTCCGACGACGAGATCCGCGTCGCCGCTACGCCCTATGGCGTCGCCGTCACGATCGCCTTGCACGATCTCTCCTATCTCGCGGCCTGCTTGCGCAGCGACATCCGGCGCGGTCATCTCGACAATGTCGGGGATCAACTGAAGACGCTGCATGACGGTGTGCGCGGCCTGCGTACGGAGCTCGATTTGCGCAACGAATCCACCTGGGGCAAGCAACTGACCTCGATCCGGGCCGACATCTCCAACTCGCTGCAATCGGAGATCGACAGCGTTTCCGGCCGGGTCCGCCGCATCCTGCGCCAGCGCCCGGACAAGGATATCTCCGCCGCCGCCCGGATCGACCCGACCGAAGTCGAGGAGGTCGCCGCCCTCATCGATTTCGTTGCGGTGTGCCGCACCTATGCGAGCGAGCTTGCCATCAACGAGGTGACGCTGCGCACCTATTCCGACCTGCAGCAATATGTCGAGCAGTCCACGGAGGCGCTGGTGCAGTCCTTGCGCGCCGGTGACCATCGGGTGCGCGGCTATCGGCAGCAACAGGCCAGCGCAGCGATCCGGTTCTGCGAGGTCCTGTTCGGCCATGACTACGCTTCGCTGATGAACCGCGCCGCGGAAAACGCCATGACCGGCGAGCGCAAGTCGTCCCGCGCCGGCTGATCCTCATTTTGACGGTTTTCCTTCTGCGAACCGATATCGGGTTCGCGCGAAAATACGGTTGCTCCCGCAATTTCGCCCTCCGGTCGGTTACGGAGGACGGTTCCGATCCAGCAATTGTCAATTGCTCCTCTTCCCGCCGGTAGTGTAAAGCGGCACATCGGTACCAGCTTTCGGTGCCGTTCGCCCGGGAACTCGTTGATGACACTGTGGTTTGTGTTCGCGCTGATGACGGTCGCGGCGATCTTCGCCGTGCTTTGGCCGCTTGGTCGCGCGACGCCTGCGACATCCGGCGGCAGCGAGGCCAATGTCTACAAGGACCAACTCGCCGAGATCGAGCGCGATCTCGCCTCCGGCTTGATCGGGGCATCGGAAGCCGAAGCGGCGCGGGTCGAGATCGGCCGACGCTTGCTTGCCGCCGTGGATAGCGAGGCCGCGGCGGCGCCGAAAGCCAACCTGCCGCTGCGGCGCTCGGCCGCCGTGGCCGCGCTGGTCGGACTGCCGGTGATGGCGGCGGCGTTCTATCTTGCCCTGGGCTCGCCACAGCTCGGCGATTTTCCGCTCGCCGCGCGCAGCCGCATGGCAGACGTCAATCAGCCGCTCGCCAATCTGGTGGCGCAGGTGGAAGCGCATCTTGAGAAGAATCCGACCGATGGACGCGGCTGGAACGTGCTGGCGCCGGTGCTCTCCAGGCTCGGCCGTTACGACGACGCGGTGCGCGCCTATCGCAATTCGATCACCTATAACGGCGACAGTTCGGAACGCCGCGCCGATCTTGGCGAAGCGCTGACCGGTGTGGCCGGTGGTGTCGTCACCGCGGAGGCCAAGGCCGAATTCGAACGCGCCGTGGCGCAAAATGCCGACGATCCCAAGGCGAACTACTTCCTCGGGCTCGCCGCCGAGCAGGACGGCCGCAAGGCCGACGCAGCTTCGATCTGGCGCGGGATGCTCGCCAAGGCGCCGGCGGATGCGCCGTGGCGGTCGCTGGTGCAGGCCTCGCTGACGCGGGTCGGCGGCGGTGTCGTCGCGCCAGCGCTGTCAGACGAGACCATGGCCGCGGCCAAGGACATGGGCGCGGACGACCGTTCCGCGATGATCCGCGGCATGGTCGACCGGCTCGCCACGCGCCTGAAGCAGGACGGCAACGATGTCGAGGGATGGCTGCGGCTGGTGCGGGCCTATATGGTGATGGGCGAGCGCGACAAGGCGGTTGCCGCGCTCACCGATGCCCGCCAGGCGGTTGCCAATGATGCCGAACGCTTGCGCCAGCTCAATGAAGGCCTGAAGAATCTCGGGCTGGATGGATGACATGCGCACAGACAGGACCATAGGGAACCATGACGCGTAAGCAGCGGCGTTTGGTGATGATCGGCGGCTCGCTGGCGGTGCTCGCAGTGGCGGCTGCGCTGGTGCTCAGCGCCTTGCGCGATTCCATTGTGTTCTTCTCCACGCCCTCGATGGTTGCCGAAAAGCACATCTCCGCCGGGAAGCGGTTCCGCCTCGGCGGCCTTGTGCAGCCCGGCTCGCTCAAGCGCGGCGACAACCTCGCGGTGACGTTTGAGGTCGCCGACGGGAGCGCCACGCTGCCGGTTGCCTACAAGGGAATTCTGCCGGACCTGTTCCGCGAAGGGCAGGGCGTCGTCGCCGAGGGCGCGCTCGATCAATCCGGCGTGTTCCGCGCCGACACCGTGCTCGCAAAGCATGACGAGACCTACATGCCCAAGGAGGTCGCCGACGCCCTGAAGAAGCAGGGCCACTGGAAGGACGATTACGGCAAGCCCAGCGCCTCGGCCGAGACGCAGCCGGTGCAGGGGGCGATGCGTTGATCGCGGAAGCCGGACATTACGCGCTGGTGCTGGCGCTCGGGCTGGCGCTGATCCAGTCGGTCGTGCCGATGCTTGGGGCCCGCTGGGGCGATGTCGCGCTGATGAACGTCGCGCGCTCCACGGCGCTCGCGCAGCTCCTGTTCGTTGGCGCCTCGTTCATGGCGCTGGTGACGCTGCACGTGACCTCGGATTTCTCCGTCGCCAACGTGTTCGAGAACTCGCACTCGATGAAGCCGCTGATCTACAAGATCACCGGCGTCTGGGGTAACCACGAGGGATCGATGCTGCTCTGGGTGTCGATCCTGGCGCTGTTCGGCGGCCTCGTCGCCGCCTTCGGCAACAACCTGCCGCTGACGCTGCGCGCGCATGTGCTCGCCGTGCAGGCCTGGATCGCGAGCGCCTTCTATCTCTTCATCCTGCTCACCTCGAATCCGTTCCTGCGCATCGCCAATCCGCCGATCGAGGGCAGGGATCTGAACCCGGTGCTGCAGGATATCGGCCTCGCCGTGCATCCGCCGATGCTCTATCTCGGCTATGTCGGCTTCTCGATTTCGTTCTCCTTCGCGGTCGCCGCCCTGATCGAGGGCCGCATCGATGCCGCCTGGGCGCGCTGGGTGCGGCCGTGGACGCTGCTGGCCTGGATATTCCTCACGCTCGGTATCGCGATGGGCTCGTACTGGGCCTATTACGAGCTCGGCTGGGGCGGCTGGTGGTTCTGGGATCCCGTCGAGAACGCCTCGCTGATGCCCTGGCTCGCCGGCACGGCGCTATTGCATTCGGCGGTCGTGATGGAGAAGCGGAACGCGCTAAAGGTCTGGACCATCCTGCTGTCGATCCTGACCTTCTCGCTGTCCTTGCTCGGCACTTTCCTGGTGCGCTCCGGCGTCCTGACCTCGGTGCACGCATTTGCGACCGATCCGGCGCGCGGCGTGTTCATCCTCTTGATCCTCTGCCTTTTCATCGGCGGCAGCCTGTCGCTTTATGCGGCCCGGGCGGCGTCCTTGAAGCAGGGCGGCCTGTTCGCGCCGATCTCGCGCGAGGGTGCGCTGGTGCTCAATAACCTGTTCCTGACCACGGCCTGCGCGACCGTGTTCATCGGCACGCTCTATCCGCTGGCGCTCGAGGTCCTGACCGGCGACAAGATCTCGGTCGGCGCGCCGTTCTTCAACCTGACCTTCGGGCCGCTGTTCGTGCCGTTGATGATCGCCGTGCCGTTCGGCCCCTTGCTGGCCTGGAAGCGCGGCGACCTGCTTGGCGCCGCCCAGCGCCTGACCGCGGCCGGCATCGCCGCGCTGATTGCGATCGCGGTGCTGTGGTCCTGGACGCATGGCGGCAGCACCTTTGCGCCGCTCGCGATCGGGCTTGCGGTATTCGTCGTCGCCGGCGCGCTCACCGACCTCGCCGAGCGCATCGGACTGTTCCGGCTTCCGTTCGGCACCTCCGTGCAGCGGGCGCGCGGCCTGCCGCGCGCGGCCTGGGGCACGGCGTTCGCCCATGCCGGCGTCGGGATCGCCCTGATCGGGATCGTCTGCGAGACCACCTGGAACAGCGAATATATCGGCACCATGAAGCCGGGCGATTCCGCGAAAGTCGCCGGCTACGAATTGAAGCTCGACGATCTCGGCCAGCGCCAGGGGCCGAATTTCCGCGAAATGGTGGCGAGGTTCACGGTCGGCCTCGACGGCAAGACCCTCAGCGTCATGACCCCGTCGAAGCGCAATTTCACCACGCGTGGCGCGTCCACCACCGAGGCCGCGCTGCTGACGCGCGGGGTGAGCCAGCTCTATATCTCGCTCGGCGATATCGCCGCCGATGGCGGCATAGCCGTGCGCATCTATCACAAGCCCATGGTGCTCTTGATCTGGTTCGGCCCGGTGCTGATGGCCTTTGGCGGCTTCTTGTCGCTGTCCGACCGGCGCCTGCGCGTCGGCGCGCCGAAGCCGGCGAAGGCCGCGCGCGCATTGCAGGCGGCGGAGTGATGCGGAGGGCGCTTGCCGCTTGTGCGCTGGCGGTTGCCGTGTCGCTCGGCGCACCGGCGGCGTTTGCTGTGCAGCCCGACGAGATCATGGTCGATCCCGCCAAGGAAGCCCGGGCGCGGGAGCTGTCGCGCGAGCTGCGCTGCATGGTGTGCCAGAACCAGTCGATCGACGATTCCGAGGCGCCGCTGGCGCGCGACCTGCGCATCCTGGTCCGCGAGCGGATCGCGGCCGGCGACAGCGACCGGCAGGTGATTGATTTCCTGGTGGCGCGCTACGGCGAATTCGTCCTGCTCAAGCCGCGCTTCAATCCGCATACGCTGCTGCTTTGGTTGGTGCCGCCGCTGGTACTGGTCGGAGGCGGCGTGGCGCTTTGGCGGCTTGGCCGCCGCCGGCCAGCCGCCCCGGCGGCCGCCACAACCGACGCCCATCTCACTCCTGAAGAGGAGAGCCGGCTGGCTGCGCTGATGTCGGAGGAAGCGCCGGAGGAAAGGCGGACCTGACCTGCGTACTGTTACGTAGGTCCATACGCTTCGGCTTCTGCCGCAGCATTCATCTAATCTTGACCTTTTGTGCGGAACTTGGCCTCGCCCCTTCGTCCAGAGCATGACCTGCGAAGATCGTGTTCACAAAGAGATAGAGCGTGATGATGCTTCGTCATAACGCTCTTGAGCAAGCCGATGTTTTCCAACAGCAATTTGACTATCCGCTTCCTCGTCGCATCCGTCGTCATTGCGCTTCTGGTGCTGCTTGGGATCGGCGGCGGCACGGGCTTCATCGCCGTGCTCTACCTCAACAACGAGATCACGGCGCTTGCCGCTGAGTTCAAATCGCTGAGCGGCCCGGGCCGCGAGCACGCCATGCAGATCTATCAGGAAGCGCAGACCGCGTTCTCCTACTTCCTGATCGCCTGCGGTGCGATCGCCATGATCGCGCTTACGGTTTGCCTGACGACCTATTTCGCGGTTCGGGACGGCGTCATGCGGCCGCTGGCTGGCATGGTGCATGCGATGCGCGAGGTGGCCGAGCAGAAGTACGAGACGCCGATTCCGGGCCTCGGCAGGAGCAATGAAATCGGACTGCTCGCGGGCGCGCTCGAAGTGTTCAAGACCAACGGGATCGAACGCCAGCGGCTAACCGACCAGGAACTGCGCGACGCCCACAACCAGCGCGAGCGTACCCGCTACCTCGACGAGAAGATCCGCGACTTCAACGGCCTCGTCGCCAATGTCGTCGGCAGCGTCGCGGCATCGGCCGTTCGCCTCAGGGGTAACGCCGAAACGCTGTCGCGTGCCGCCAACGAGACCAGCCAGAAGGCGAGCGCGGTTGCCAGCGCCGCCGGCCAGGCCAGCACCAGCGTCCAGACGGTGGCGACTTCCACGGAGCAGATGACGACCTCGATCGCGGCGATCAGCCAGCGCGTCACCGACGCCACCCAGCGCGCCGAGGGCGCGGTGGCGCAGGCGCGCCAGAGCGCCGACACCATCCACGCGCTCTCGGACGCGGCCGAGAAGATCGGGGCCGTCGTGCAGTTGATCCAGACGGTTGCCTCGCAGACCAACCTGTTGGCGCTCAACGCCACCATCGAAGCCGCGCGCGCCGGCGAGGCCGGCAAGGGATTTGCGGTGGTCGCCTCCGAGGTGAAGAACCTCGCGAGCCAGACCAGCAAGGCGACCGAAGAGATCTCGCAGCAGGTCGCGAGCATCCAGGCAATCACGGCGGAAACGCGCGGCGCCATCGACGGGATCTCGAACACGATCGCCGAAATCAGCTCGATCATGTCGGGCATCGACGTCGACACTGCACGCCAGCGCAACGCCACCCAGGACATCTCCAGGAACGTCCAGGACGCGGCGAGGGGAACCATGGACGTGACCAACCACATCGTCCAGATCACCACCACCTCGTCCGACACCGGCCGCATGGCCGGCGAGGCCAAGGATTCCGCGGTCGACCTGTCGCAGCAGGCGGATATCCTCAAGCGCGAAGTCGAGGGTTTCATTGCCAGCGTCAGGGCGGTCTGACCGCTCGCGATTTTGCGACCCCGGAACCCTCCGGGCGGAGTTAGCCGCAAGCGCTGCAGCTCGCGGCTAACTCATTGGCGAAGCTGCGATATTCTGCCGCACCCGGTCTCGTCTCTATTACAAAAGTTTAATTCCGCAGCCAGCGCGCCGTAAGGCTGACGCCCCCATGTTTAAACACGTCCGGTGCTTGCCCCCGCACCTTTCGAATTCTGGCTCTTGGAGATTTTTAGAATGACCGAACGACCCACCGATCTTTCGTCTCTGCCGTCTTACGGCGCGCCGCGGCGTTCGCTGTTCTCGGCCCGCAGATTTGCGTTGATGGCTTCGGTCGTCGCCGGCCTCGGCGTCGCCGCCTATGGCTTGAGCCCGCAGCACAGGCCGAGCGATCTGTTCGCCAGCCCGGCGCAGGCGCAGGTCAACAACGAGGTCCGCAAGGTTCAGCAGCCGGTCGGCTTTGCCGACATTGTCGAGCGCGTGAAGCCGTCGGTGATCTCGGTCAAGGTCAATATCGGCGAGAAGCTCGCCAAGGACGACAGCAATGAGGACTCGCCGTTCCCGCCGGGTTCGCCGATGGAGCGTTTCTTCCGTCGCTTCGGTGGACAGGATGGGCTCCCCCCGGGCATGCGCGGCGGACCGCGTGGCCGTGGTATCGTGACCGGCCAGGGTTCGGGTTTCTTCATTTCGGCTGACGGCTTTGCCGTGACCAACAACCACGTCGTTGACGGCGCTGATAAGGTCGAGGTCACGACCGATGACGGCAAGACGTATTCGGCCAAGGTGATCGGCACCG
The DNA here is from genome assembly GCF_043638955.1 of Bradyrhizobium sp. 31Argb. Lineage (NCBI taxonomy): Bacteria > Pseudomonadati > Pseudomonadota > Alphaproteobacteria > Hyphomicrobiales > Nitrobacteraceae > Bradyrhizobium > Bradyrhizobium sp. 31Argb. The sequence goes on from NZ_JBEGDB010000067.1 coordinate 25,052, forward strand.
ATCCGCGTACCGACCTCGCGCTGATCAAGGTCGAGGGTGGTTCCAACTTCCCGTTCGCCAAGCTGTCCGACACCAAGCCGCGGATCGGCGATTGGGTGTTGGCGGTCGGCAACCCCTTCGGGCTCGGCGGCACGGTCACCGCCGGTATCGTCTCGGCCTCCGGCCGCGACATCGGCAACGGCCCGTACGACGATTTCATCCAGATCGACGCGCCCGTGAACAAGGGCAACTCCGGTGGCCCGGCGTTCGACGTGTCCGGTGAGGTGATGGGCGTCAACACCGCGATCTATTCGCCCTCCGGCGGCAGCGTCGGCATCGCCTTCTCGATCCCGGCCGCGACGGTGAAGAACGTGGTCGCTCAGCTCAAGGACAAGGGCACGGTCAGCCGCGGCTGGATCGGCGTCCAGATCCAGCCGGTGACCTCCGACATCGCCGACAGCCTCGGCATGAAGAAGGCCGAAGGCGCGCTGGTGGCGGAGCCCCAGGCCAACGGTCCGGCGGCCAAGGCCGGCATCGAGTCCGGCGACGTCATCACCGCCGTCAACGGCGAAACGGTCAAGGATGCGCGCGAGCTCGCCCGCACCATCGGCGGCCTGGCGCCCGGCAATGCGGTGAAGCTCAACGTCCTGCACAAGGGCCAGGAGAAGACCGTCAACCTCACGCTCGGCCAGTTGCCGAACACGGTTGAGGCCAAGGCCGATAACGACAACAGCGATCGCGGCTCTTCCTCCCGCGGCACCGACGTGCCGAAGCTCGGCCTGACGGTGGCCCCCGCCAACAGCGTGGCCGGCGCCGGCAAGGACGGCGTCGTGGTGACCGAGGTCGACCCGAAGAGCGCTGCGGCCGAGCGCGGCTTCAAGGAAGGCGATGTCATTCTTGAAGTCGCCGGCAAGAACGTCACCAGCGCCGGTGATGTGCGCGATGCGATCACCTCCGCACGGAACGACAACAAGAACAGCGTTTTGATGCGTGTAAAGAGCGGCGGTTCGTCGCGCTTTGTGGCAGTGCCGCTGGCGAAGGGTTAAATAAGAGATGGAAGGCGTCGCCGGCAATCGTCGCCCCCGCCGACGGCCCTTCCTGGGGAGCGAGCCGCAATGCTCGCCCCCTCTTGCTACCTTCCGGTGGAATGCGCCCCCCTCCGTCGGAAGGCCTAGGGCGGTGAAGTCCCCCAGCTTCACCGCCCACTCTTTCCCCTCCAGCATGATCCGGAAAAGCGGAAGCCGGTTTTCCGGAAGGATCATGCAAATCAACGCGAACGCGCGCGGCCGTCTTGCATGTGCAGGGCGGCCGCGCCATGCTGAGAGGAAACCAATCCCGTGACCGCCACCGCACCTTTAGCTGCACCCCAGATGCGCCTCCTGATCATCGAAGACGATCGCGAATCCGCCGACTATCTCGTCAAGGCGTTCCGCGAAGTCGGCTATATCGCCGACCTCGCCGACGACGGCGAGGAGGGCCTGTCGATGGCCGAAAGCGGCGACTATGACGTCCTCGTCGTCGACCGCATGCTGCCGAAGCGGGACGGCCTGTCCCTGATCGGAACGCTGCGCGAGAAGGGGAACCGCACGCCGGTGTTGATCCTCTCCGCGCTCGGCCAGGTCGACGACCGCATCAAGGGCCTGCGCGCCGGCGGCGACGACTACCTGCCGAAACCCTATTCATTCGCCGAACTGCTGGCGCGCGTCGAAGTGCTGTCGCGCCGCAATGTCGGCCCGGCGGAAGAGACGGTCTATCGGGTCGGCGATCTCGAGCTCGACCGCCTGTCGCACCGCGTCGCCCGCGGCAAGGACGAGCTGACGCTGCAGCCGCGCGAGTTCCGCCTGCTCGAATATCTGATGAAGCATGCAGGCCAGGTGGTGACGCGCACCATGCTGCTCGAGAATGTCTGGGACTATCACTTCGATCCGCAGACCAACGTCATCGACGTACACATCTCGCGCCTGCGCTCCAAGATCGACAAGGGTTTTGAGCGGCCGTTGCTGCACACGATCCGCGGCGCGGGGTACATGATCCGCGATGGGATACGGTAGCTGACTGCGAAAACATAGTTGCATCGGCGCTGGACCAGGAGGTCGCAAGTGGCAAAGAAGCTACCGCCGATGCACCCCGGGGAAGTGCTCCGGGAGGAGTTTCTTGTTCCGCTCTCACTGTCGGCCGGAGCGCTCGCGAAAGTTTGCGGCGTCCCGCGCACCAGAATTGAGCGGATCGCGAATGAGGAAACTGCAATAACGACGGACACTGCACTGCGGCTATCGAAGGCGTTGAATACGTCCGCTCAACTTTGGCTCAACCTGCAGAATGCGTACGACGTTCGAACGGCTGAGCTTGGGATTGGCCGTGAGTTGGACAAGATCAAGCCGATCGTTACGGCAGCTTGAATGTGAGCGCCCGCTCCATGGCGCTTTGCGGCGACCCGAAAATCGACGATTGCCACCATGAACGCATTGTCACTTCTGGCGGTCGGATCGCCCATGTTAGATTGCGAGCATCAGACAGCAACGCGCGGCAGCAACAGCTTGGGTAGCATCATCCGTGACGGCATTCGGTAAACTGATCCGCACCACGGCGTTCCGGCTGACGCTGGTCTATCTGTTCTTGTTCGCGCTGTTCGCCGCTTCGCTGCTCGGCTATTTCGCGTGGAATACGCGCCGCCTGATCACCGAGCAGATCACCTCCACCGTCAATGCTGAGGTCGGCGAGGTCACCGAGATCTACAACCGGCGCGGCCTGCGCGGCCTCGCACTCACCATCGGCAACCGGGCGCTGCGGCCGGGCGCCAACCTCTATCTCGTGACCGCACCGAACGGGCAGGCGATCGCCGGCAATGTCGGCTCGTTGGCGCCGGGCGTGATGGGAATGGAGGGCTGGACCGAGACGGCCTATCGGCGGCTCGACGACAACGACAACACCGATCACCGCGCGCTGGTGCGCGTCACGGAGATGACCAACGGTTTCCGGCTGCTGATCGGACGAGATCTTGAGGAGCGGCGGCGGCTGTTCGGCATCGTCGCCAAAGCCGCGCAATGGTCGATTCTGGTCGTGGTCGTGCTCGGCATCGGCGGCGGCATCTTCGTCGCGCGGCGGGTGCTGCAGCGGATCGATGCCATGACCGGCACCGCGCAGCGCATCATGGCCGGCGATCTCTCCGACCGCCTGCCGGTCGGCCGCAGCGGCGATGAGCTCGACCGTCTCGCCGAGAACCTCAACGCCATGCTGGAGCGCATCGAGGCGCTGATGACGGGGCTGAAGGAGGTCTCCGACAACATCGCCCACGACCTCAAGACGCCGCTGACGCGCCTTCGCAACCGCGCCGAGGAGGCATTGGCGCGCGCCAGGAGCGAGGCGGATTACCGGGCGGCGCTGGAGCGCACCATTGAGGAATCCGATGGCCTGATCCGCACCTTCAATGCACTCTTGATGATCGCACGGGCGGAGTCCGGGCAGGCGCGCGGCAACATGGATGATTTCGATGCGGCCGACGTCGCCGCCGGCATCCATGAGCTCTACGAGCCGCTCGCCGAGGACGACGGCATGAGCCTGCATGTGAAGACCGCACCCAGTGCGATGCATGGCAACCGTGAATTGATCAGCCAGGCGCTCGCCAACCTCGTCGAGAACGCGATCAAGTATGGCAAGCCGGTGGTGCAGCCGATCGACCCGGAGGCGGCCGCCGCAGCCAAGGAAATCCTGATCGAGGCGCGGCGCGAGGCCGACTCCGTGCTGCTCAGTGTCACCGACCACGGTCCCGGCATTCCCGAGGCCGACCGCAAGCACGCAGTCGAACGATTCGTCCGGCTCGAGGCGAGCCGCACGTTGCCGGGTTCCGGGCTCGGGCTGAGCCTGGTCGCGGCGGTCGCGACACTGCACGGCGGCGAGCTCAGGCTCGGCGACGCCCGTCCCGGCCTGGTCGCGACGCTGGTGCTTCCGGCGCGGGCCGGCGCAGCCGACAGGCTTGCGGCCCAAACGCAGGATGTGCCACAGAAGGCGGCATGAATGCTTCCGCGCCGGGCTCCGCGGGACATCGTCTGGCCGCGCGGTTCGCGGACGGACCGTATGTGTCCGCGCCCATCCAAGCCGAACAGCGCCTGACAGACTGGCTCGCCGAACTCGAGCCGGCGCAATCGGCTGCGCTCGCCGAACTGCTCGGCTATCCCTTCGCCAGGCGCATCCTGCTCGGTATTGCGGAATGCTCGCCGTTCCTGTTCGAGCTCGTGCGCGTCGATCCGGCGCGGCTGATCCGGCTGCTCTCCTGCGACCCGGAGCCGCATCTGGCCGGCCTGATCGAAAAGACCTCGCACGACGTGTTCGCCGCCTCGGGCGAGGCCGAGGTGATGCAACTGCTCCGCCGCATGAAGGCGGAGGCGGCGCTCGTGATCGCGCTTTGCGACATCGGCGGCGTCTGGCCGGTCACACGGGTCACCGCCGCGCTGACCGCCCTTGCGGTCGCCTCCGTGCAGTCGGCGCTGCGCTACCTGCTGCGTCAGGAGATGGCGCGCGGCCGCCTCCGTGCGCCCGACGCCGACCATCCCGAAGAGGGCAGCGGGCTGATCGTGCTTGCGATGGGCAAGATGGGCGCAGGCGAACTGAACTATTCCAGCGATATCGATCTCATCGTCTTCTACGATCCGGCCGCGACCTCGCTGGCCGACGACATCGAGCCGCAGCCGTTCTTCGTCCGCGTCACGCAATCGATGGCGCGCATGCTGCAGCAGCGCTCCGGCGATGGCTATGTGTTCCGCGTCGACCTGCGGCTGCGGCCTGATCCGGCGTCGACGCAGGTCGCGATCTCGACCGATTCGGCGCTGAACTATTACGAGCGGGAAGGGCGGACCTGGGAACGCGCCGCGATGATCAAGGCGCGCCCCTGCGCTGGCGACAGCAAGGCGGGCGAGGTGCTGGTTGCGGAAATCGCCCCCTTCGTCTGGCGCAAGCATCTCGACTTCGCCGCGCTTGCCGATGTCCACGACATGAAGCGGCAGATGCAGACCTACCGCGGCCAGAGCGAGATCGCGGTCGAGGGCCACAACGTCAAGGTCGGCCGCGGCGGCATCCGCGAGATCGAGTTCTTTGCCCAGACCCAGCAGTTGATCGCGGGCGGACGGCATCCGGAATTGCGGGTGCGGCCGACGCTCGAGGCGCTTACCATGCTCGCCTCCAGCAACTGGATCACCTTTGAGGCGCGCGACGAACTCGCTGCGGCCTATCAGTTCCTGCGCCGTGTCGAGCATCGCTTGCAGATGATCGCCGACGAGCAGACGCACACGTTGCCGGAGGATCCCGCGGCGATCGAGCGCTTCGCTCATTTCCTCGGTTATACGAGCAGGGCCACGTTTGCGATGGAATTGCTCGCGCATCTCAACATCGTGCAGGGCCACTACGCCAAGCTGTTCGAGGGCGACGAGCCGACCGGCACGGCAAAGCTGCCGAAGGCGAACTACGGCGCCGGCCCTGAAGACCAGCGGCTGCTCGAGCATCTCGTCAGTCTCGGCTTCGAGAAGCCGGTTGCGGTCGCAAAGACCGTGCAGCAATGGATCGAAGGCGACTATCGCGCGCTGCGCGTGGAGGCGACGCGCAACGCTTTCCTCGAGTTCATTCCGGGCCTGATCGACGGCCTCGCGCATGCCGAGGAGCCGGACGCCGCGGTTGTGGCGTTCGACCGTTTCCTCGGGGCGTTGCAGCGGGGCGGGCGGCTGATCACGCTGCTCAGCCAGAACCGCGACCTGGTCGCGCTGGTGGCGCTGATCCTCGGCGCCGCGCCGCGGCTCGGCGACATGCTGGCGCGGCAGCCGCAGATCATGGACGGGCTGATCGATCCGCGCTTCTTCGGCGCGATGCCGGACCGGCGCGAATTGTCGGAGCGGCTCGCGATCACGCTCAAGGACGCCGGTTCCTACGAGGACTTCCTCGATCGCCTGCGGCTGTTCGGCCAGGAAAGCTTGTTCCTGATCGGCACGCGGATCCTCTCCGGCACGGTGTCGGCGCAGCAGGCGAGCGTCGCCTTTGCCGACGTCGCGGAAGGCATCGTGCACACCGTGCATGGCCTTGTCACCGACCAGTTCGCCACGCAATACGGCCGCATCAACGATCAGGAGACCGCGATTCTCGCCATGGGCAGGCTCGGCAGCCGCGAGATGACAGCGTCCTCCGACCTCGACCTGATCCTGCTCTACGACTACGACCACGAGCAGCCGGACTCCGACGGCGCCCGCGCGCTGCACGGCGCGCAGTATTTTGCCCGCTTCACCCAGCGCCTGATCTCCGCCTTCACGACACGGACCAATTACGGCGTGCTCTACGAGGTCGACATGCGGTTGCGCCCGTCAGGCCGCGCCGGCCCGCTGGCGTCACGGCTCGATTCATTCGCCGAGTATCAGGAGCGCGAGGCCTGGACCTGGGAGCACATGGCGCTGACGCGCGCGCGCGTGATCTCGTCATCGCCGGCGTTCCGCGAGAAGATCGAAGACATCATCCGTCGCGTGCTGACGCGCAAGCGCGATGCGGCCGCGACCGCCAACGACGTCGTCGAGATGCGGCGCGCGATCGCGCTCGAGAAGGGCGAGGACGACATCTGGGACCTGAAGCTCGCCGCAGGCGGCCTCGTCGACATCGATTTCATCGCGCAATATCTGCAGCTCGTGCACGCTGCCGAGAAGCCCGACATCCTCAGCGTTTCCACATTGCAGGTGCTCGACAACGCCGCAAAGCTCGGCGTGCTCGGGCAGTCGGAGGCCGAAGTGCTGCGCTCGGCCGCGCGGCTCTATCATGACCTGACGCAGATCTTGCGGCTTTGCGTGACCGGCAAATTCAATCCCGAAACCGCCGGTGACGATCTGCTACGCGTGATGGCGCGGGCAGGCGACACGCCGGATTTCTCCGCCCTCGAAGCCGGCGTGCGCGAGACGCAAGGTGAGGTCCGCCGCGTGTTCAACGCGCTGGTTGGCGGACGTTAGGCGCAGCGCCGATCGCCATAAATTCGGTGTCGTCCCGGGCTTGACCCGGGACCCCATAACCACAGGCGTTTGTAATGTGCTCCGCCACAACCGCTTGCTCGCGCCACAACGCGATCCTGTGGTTGATGGGGTGGACGGCCCCCTACGGCATCAGTTGTGCCAGAATGAGGTTGTCGAAATCTCAAACGAGGG
>NZ_JBEGDB010000677.1:0-699 GCF_043638955.1 Bradyrhizobium sp. 31Argb
AAAGCTCGCGCCAAACTCGGCCGCGCCTATCCAGCCACCCCCAAAGAGTCAAAATCACTGTGATAGACCACTAGCGCGAAAAGCGCGGAGCGCTCCTCGAAAAATATCCGGCTGCTCCTTCCCAGAATGTCTCGCTCGCGCACGGGCGGGTTCGGTGACGGCGAAGACGAAAAGCCCACCGAGACGGCCTCGGCCGAGGCGGGCGACGAGCCCGACGAGTTGTTCTAAGCGCAGGCTCGAAGCGACAAGTGCCAGGCTTGCGTCATCGGCACCCGTCGCAAGCGGGTCGCCCATGCGAGACCTTGCCGTCTACTGGGGAGCCTTCATCGACTCGTTGGTCCAGTCGTCCCTTCAGGAAGATACGGTCCGGACTAACGCTCGGCTTCGACGCGTTTGGCATGCGCCGGTATCCTTTCTGCTCGGCACGACTGGGCGATGGCTTTAGTAGTGAACCGCTCCAGCATCCCTTTTGCCTTGAAACCGTTAATCGCGGGCTTGTCCGAGATCGGACAACTGCGTGCGGCCAGTCCCCAATCCGTCATGAACGCCAGCAAGCCATTCGGATGGCGACTTGGCGGTCGATCGGTTCGTGTCTAGGCGTGGCCCTCTTTCGGGAGAGACGAAGACTAGGCCGTGTGGACAGTTACCTTATCCAGAGCAGAGTGGCGGCAATGGCGACGACGGCGAAGTAGTTTCGCG
>NZ_JBEGDB010000678.1:0-692 GCF_043638955.1 Bradyrhizobium sp. 31Argb
GATCTGGAGACGGCGACGGCCTGGGCGGAGCTGCCGGCCGCCGATCCGGACCCGCGCGCGCTCGGCCTGAGCGCGCGCCATCTGGCCTATGTGATCTACACCTCCGGTTCAACCGGCACCCCCAAGGGCGTCATGATCGAGCATCGGAGCCTGGTGCGTCTAGTGGCGGGGAACGACTTCGTCGAGATCTCGCCGCAGGACGTCTTTCTCAACGCATCCTCGCCGACATTCGACGCGACCACCTTCGAGCTCTGGGGAGCCTTAGCAAACGGGGCGAGTGTTGCGCTCTATCCTGAACGCTACCTCTCGACGGCAACGCTGGCCCAGATCATCCAAGATCAAGGCATCACCATCGCCTGGATGACTGCCCGGTTGTTCGATACCTATACCGGAGAGGGGCGCGGCACTAATCGGCTGCAGCAACTGCTGGTCGGAGGCGAAGAGGTCTCCGTTACTTCCGTCAGAGCATGCCAGAAGCGACATCCGACGCTGCGGATCTCAAATGCCTACGGCCCGACAGAGAACACCACCTTCAGTCTCTGCTATCCGGTGCCTGCTGGCTTCGATGACCAGCAACGAGTGCCGCTGGGCCGACCAATTCGAAATTCGGTGGTCTATCTTCTGGACGGTCATGGCGGGCCTGTTCCGTTCGGGGCGGCGGGTGAGCTTTACATTGGCGGGGCGGGAGTTGC
>NZ_JBEGDB010000679.1:0-690 GCF_043638955.1 Bradyrhizobium sp. 31Argb
AACCAGCCGGTTCATGAAGCCGAGGAACTCCATGCGGCGGCGGCGCTTTGAATGCTCCGCGATGACCGTTCCGGTGGCAACCTGGAGCGCGGCGAACAGCGTCGTCGTGCCATGCCGCTTGTAATCATGGCTTTGGCCAGTCAAAGCCCGTCCGTTGGGCAGCTTCAGATAGCTTTGGGCGCGCTCCAGGGCCTGGATCGATGGCTTCTCATCGACGCACAAGACAATGGCCTTTGCAGGCGGATCGACATAAAGACCAACAACATCGGCGGCTTTGGCCGCAAATTCGGGGTCGTTGCTCTCGCACCAGGATTTGCGAACCGAAAGATCAATCTTGTGCTCGCGCAGGAAGCGCCAGACATATTGAACGTCGACGTCGCCCAGCGCCTCCGCCAGCAGGGGGCCGTTCCAGCGCGCAAACCCGGCAGGAGGCGGCTTGTCCAGCAGCGCCAGAATCCGCTTACCGGTCGCCTTCGTGTAGATCGGCTTCTTGCCGGGCCGCGGCTTGTCCTCCAAGCCCGCAAGCCCTTCATCCGCAAAGCGATGCCGCCAATGGCTGACGATCCGCGGCTGCACGCCGACTGTCTTGGCTATCGCACGCGTGCTGCAGCCTTCCGCGGCCAATAGAACAATCCGGGCACGCTTCAGATCACGCTGTAACGTTCGCGGCAAGCGGCACCGGGCTTCTAG
>NZ_JBEGDB010000680.1:0-671 GCF_043638955.1 Bradyrhizobium sp. 31Argb
CACGTCCGGTTTGATGAGCGGGGAGAGGAAACGGAACGCGCAACAAGCGCATCACCGCGCCTCTCCTCGACTCTACTCAAGCGGCAGAAAAACGACAGCACCGACGCGGAGGCAATTTGCGAGGCGGTCACGAGGCCCAACATGCGGTTCGTGCCGACCAAGACGGTCGAGCAACAGAGCTGTCTAATGCTTCACCGGGCGCGCCATCTCTTCATCCGCCAGCAGACTGCCGTGATCAATTCAATCCGCGCCTATCTGGCCGAGTTCGGGATTGTCGCCCCTGTCGGGCGCAGGGGCGTCGAGCAACTGCTGGAAGTCGTTGCCGATAGAGCCGACGACCGGCTCCCCGAGGTAGCCCGTGCCTGTCTTGCTGCTCTCGGCAGTCAATTGCGCGCACTGAAGGCCCAAATCCTGGAGTTCGACCGACGCATCATCGCCTGGCATCGATCAAGCGTGACGAGCAAACGGCTGGACGCGATCCCCGGCATCGGGCCGGCGCTGGCAACCGCTTTGGTCGCCAGCATTGCGGATCCCAAAGCCTTCCGATCGGGACGAGACTTCTCGGCCTGGGTTGGGCTAGTGCCGAAGCAGAACTTGCATGTTTCGCGGGATCGTGAGCACGGATTTCAGGGGATCGTGAGCAGAGATTTCAGACGATCGTGAGCACGGAT
>NZ_JBEGDB010000681.1:0-665 GCF_043638955.1 Bradyrhizobium sp. 31Argb
GGTGCGACTGACCGAGATGGTCGACCAGCTCTTCTCCCAGTCGAAGCTGACGGAGGCCATCAACTACGCGCTCAACCACTGGGACGGATTGACGCTGTTTCTCCGCGACGGCCGCATCGAGGTCGACAGCAATACGGTCGAGCGGTCCATGCGCCCGATTGCCATGGGAAGACGCAACTCATTGTTCAGCGGCAGCGAAGGTGGCGCCGAGAGCTGGGCGATCCTGGCGTCGATCGTGAACACAGCAAAGCTCCATGACCTTGATCCGCAGGCCTACCTGACCGACGTGCTGGAGCGCATCGCCTCCGGGCGAACCAAGAGCCATCAGTTGTACGAGCTGCTCGCCTGGAACTGGAAGGCGGCCCGCCAGCGCACTGCGCAGGCCGCCGCGTGAGCCCACGTCGCCATAAAGCATCGTCGTCGATGGCGGTCGCCGCGATGCCGCTTGAGGAACTCGAGCGGTGGCTGCAGGCTCGCGTCGATCGGCATCCTGCCGCCACCAGCATTCCCATGCTCGACGGTTACGTCGCCGCGATCGTGGCTGGACCGGTGTCGATGAGCCCACTCGACTGGATCTGCCCGCTGCTCGCCATCGATGCCGATGCTTTCAACCACGGCGGCACCCCGGAGTTCGCGGCGATTTCCACCGTCGCGCTGCGTCATAA
>NZ_JBEGDB010000682.1:0-665 GCF_043638955.1 Bradyrhizobium sp. 31Argb
GACCCGCGCGCGCTCGGCCTCACCTCCCGCCATCTCGCCTACGTGATCTACACCTCGGGATCCACAGGCACGCCCAAGGGCGTCATGGTCGAGCATGCTCAGATCGTTCGTTTGTTCGAGGCGACGCAGGAATGGTATGGTTTCACTGAACAGGACGTATGGTGCCTGTTCCATTCCTTCTCGTTCGACTTCTCAGTGTGGGAGTTGTGGGGCGCACTGCGTTATGGCGGTCGTTTGATTCTTGTGCCGAGCGACACCGCTCGCTCTGCTCCTGACTTCGATGATCTCATCTGCAAGTCCGGCGTTACAGTTCTGAATCAGACCCCTTCGGCTTTTAAAGCTCTTGTGGATCTGGAGCGTCAGAGCGCTGCTCGAAACCGCCTTCGCTACGTTATTTTTGGTGGAGAGGCTCTGGAGCCATCCATTCTGAAGCCGTGGTATGCAAGGCATTCAGATCGCGCCCCACAACTGATCAACATGTACGGTATTACGGAAACGACCGTGCATGTCACCTATCGGTCTCTTGATCAGTCTGACACCACCGATTCGGGCAGTCAGATCGGAAGGCGCATTCCCGATCTTCGGATCTATCTGCTGGACGGTCATGGGGCGCCGGTGCCGTTCGGGGCGGTGGGGGAGCTCTGCATCGGCGGGGCGGGGGTGGC
>NZ_JBEGDB010000683.1:0-656 GCF_043638955.1 Bradyrhizobium sp. 31Argb
TATCTGCTGGACGGTCATGGGGCGCCGGTGCCGTTCGGGGCGGTGGGGGAGCTCTGCATCGGCGGGGCGGGGGTGGCGCGCGGCTATCTGAACCGGCCCGCGCTGACGGCGGAGCGGTTCATCGCCAGCCCCTTTGTGGACGGCGACCGGCTGTACCGGACCGGCGACCTGGCACGCTACCTGCCGGACGGCAATCTGGAGTTTTTGGGGCGCAATGACGAGCAGGTGAAGATCCGCGGCTTCCGGATCGAGCCGGGCGAGATCGCGGCGCGGCTCCTCGAGCATCCGGCGGTGGGTGATGCGGTGGTGGTGGCGCGCGAGGATGGCCGCGGCGACAAGCACCTTGTCGGCTATGTGGTGTGTGCGCCCGAAGCAGCTTCGAACGGGCAGGATGGAGCCGACCTTGCCGGCACCTTGCGCGCACACTTAGGTGCGCGGCTGCCGGACTACATGGTGCCGAGTGCGTTCGTGCGGCTGGCGGCGCTGCCGCTGACGGTGAACGGCAAGGTCGATCGGAACGCGCTGCCGGCGCCGGACGACGAGGCCTATGCGCGGCGCGCCTATGAGCCACCGCAGGGCGAGATCGAGACCGCGCTGGCGCAGCTCTGGGCCGAGCTGCTCGGGCTGGCGCGGGTCGGACGGCACGACAACTTCTT
>NZ_JBEGDB010000684.1:0-653 GCF_043638955.1 Bradyrhizobium sp. 31Argb
GACCCGCGCGCGCTCGGCCTCACCTCCCGCCATCTCGCCTACGTGATCTACACCTCGGGATCCACAGGCACGCCCAAAGGGGCACAGAATGAGCATCGGGCTATCGTCAATCGCCTGATGTGGATGCAAAACGCCTATGGTCTCAACGCAACTGATGTCGTGTTGCAGAAGACGCCATTTGGCTTCGATGTCTCGGCCTGGGAGTTCTTCTGGACTTTGCTTGAAGGGGCAACCCTGGTAGTGGCGCCTCCGGGTGCGCACAGAGATCCCGATGCATTGGTCGACTTGATCATCAGCCAGCGCATCACGACGGTTCACTTCGTGCCATCCATGCTGGTCAGCTTTATGGATGCGAAGAGTGTTGACCGCTGCACATCGCTGCGGCGTGTTTTATGCAGCGGCGAGGCGCTTCCTGCCGCCAGTGTGCATAAGGTTCGGCGCGTATTGCCTTGGACGGGCCTGCACAATCTCTACGGTCCGACTGAGGCTGCGATCGACGTTACAGCGTGGAGTTGCCCGGCTGAGTTTGATGAGGCCATTGTCCCGATTGGCCGTCCGATTGCGAACACGCGGGTGTATCTGCTGGACGGTCATGGGGCGCCGGTGCCGTTCGGGGCGGTGGGGGAGCTCTGCATCGGCGGGGCGGGGGTGGC
>NZ_JBEGDB010000685.1:0-653 GCF_043638955.1 Bradyrhizobium sp. 31Argb
GCGAAACTACTTCGCCGTCGTCGCCATTGCCGCCACTCTGCTCTGGATAAGGTAACTGTCCACACGGCCTAGCCGACGATCTCGTTGCCCGAGAAGAACTGCGCGATCTCGATCACGGCCGTCTCCGGGGCATCGGATCCATGCACGGAATTCTCGCCGATCGATTTCGCATGGAGCTTGCGGATCGTTCCTTCGGCGGCCTTGGACGGGTCGGTGGCGCCCATCACGTCGCGATATTTGGCGATCGCCCCCTCGCCTTCCAGCACCTGGACCACGACCGGGCCGGAGGTCATGAACTCGACCAGCTCGCCGAAGAACGGGCGCGCCTTGTGGACGGCATAGAAGGTCTCGGCCTGCCCGCGGGTCATGCGAATCCGCTTCTGGGCCACGATCCGGAGCCCGGCCTTCTCGATCAGTGCGTTGACCGCGCCGGTCAGGTTACGCTCCGTCGCGTCGGGCTTGATGATCGAGAAAGTGCGTTCAATCGCCATGATATCGTCCTTGCAAACGCTGGTTAACGAGTTGCGGGGCTTATATCGGCGTGATCCCGCAACGGCAAGCGACCCGGTGTCGCCCTGGCCTTAGGCCGTGTGGACAGTTACCTTATCCAGAGCAGAGTGGCGGCAATGGCGACGACGGCGAAGTAGTTTCGC
>NZ_JBEGDB010000686.1:0-644 GCF_043638955.1 Bradyrhizobium sp. 31Argb
GGCATTGGGGCAGCGAGAGGAGCTCAAAGCCAAGCTCTTCCACGTTCAATCGGATGGAGCTCGGCGTGACTCGGACGGCGCGGACAAGTGCGCAGGGCCTGACAATGTCATTGTCGTGCCGATGGAAATCACCATTGACCTTGCTCATGGTTTTGGAGAGGTGCGCAGGGTAGTCGCATCCGAATGCGCTCAGTTGAGGGAGCACGATAGCTTTGCGCGAGATCTTAGTTACGCGCTGCGCGACACAGCGAGGTGTGCAATCGGACCGGCTGAGGCCGATTGGTATCAGGCTTACGGCAAACAGCTGTTCTGCCCATACTGATTTAGCTTTGAATGCTAAGTTCGGAGGCAGCCTTATGTGGTGATTTGCTGATGTTTGAGGTTTGCGCTCGGGATGAGATCGGTGCCGCTTTGATGCCAGTCGCGTGATCCCGATCGGATCAACAACATGGTGCAAAATTTGATTTGTGCTGTGATGGTCGATGCCGAGCAGCCGGTTGGGCGGATTGAGCTGCTGTCGACCGCTGAGCGCACGCATCTTTTGGAGGAGTTGAACCGGACGGGCGCCTTATCCTTCGAACAAGTGCATTCAAGAGCTGTTCGAGGTCGAGGTGAGGAAAGCGCCCAACGAAACTTCTATTACT
>NZ_JBEGDB010000068.1:0-32129 GCF_043638955.1 Bradyrhizobium sp. 31Argb
TGACGCAACCTCGGACCGGCCGACAGTCGGAGCTACATCCGTCAAGCGAAAGTAACATCCTCAGGTGAGGCAATACGCGCGGCAATCTTCGGCGCACAGGCGCTGGTGATCCTGCTGTCGCCCGCGGTCTCGCTCGTCAGGCAACCCGACATAGTCAGCGAACCGGCGGCGTGTTGATGAGAGAAGGACTCAACTGACCTCATCCACGATTGGAGAATGTTCTACGTCATGACCGGATGTCCGGCCATGACGGCAAAATTAGTGGCTGGTCTTTCCCGCTTTGTATGATACATGTCATTCAATATCCGAGCGGGAACACCATGACTGACCAGACCGCAACCCTTGATGCTGCCGCCGCATCTCGCCCCCAATCCTCCTCCGGCGTCCTGCAGATCGCGATTCTGGCCGCGCTTGCGGCGACCGGCACGCTGGCCACCAACATCCTGCTGCCGTCGCTGCCGCAGATGGCGGCCTCGCTGAATGTGACGACCGCGGCGGTCACGTCGGCCATCACCATCTTTCTCGCCGTGTTCGCGCTCGGCCAGCTCGTCGTCGGTCCGATCTCGGATCGCTTCGGCCGTCGCTGGCCGGTTCTGATCGGTTTCGCGGTGTTCTTCGCCGGCAGCGTCTGGTGCAGCCTTGCGGAAGACCTCCCGAACCTCTTGATCGGGCGCGTCGTCCAGGCCACAGGCGCCTGCGCAACATCGGTGCTGTCGCGTGCCATTGCCCGCGACCTGTTTACGGGCGCGGCATTGGCACGCGCGATGGCGCTGATCATGATCGCGATGGCGGCGGCGCCGGGTTTCTCGCCGCTGCTCGGCGGCGCGCTCGATCACTATTTCGGCTGGCGCTCGGAATTCGTGCTCGTCGCGGCGTTTGCGGCGCTTGGCGCGCTCGCTTATGGCGCCACACTCGGAGAGACCCACCACTCGACGCGGATTGCGCTCAACCCCTTCGCCATCACGCGCACCTATCTCGGTCTGATCGCAGATCGCCGCTTCGTTGTGCCAACGGCAACCGTCAGCCTGATTATGGGAGGTCTGTTTGCGATGTTCTCGGCCGCGCCCCGGATCTTGATCGAGGCGCTGCATTTCTCACCGATCGAGCTCGGTCTGTTCTTCGCCGGCACCGTGCTGATTGTATTCGCCTCCGGCTGGCTCGCGACAAGGCTTGCGCCGCGCTTTGGCCTCGACCGCTCGATCAAGGGCGCACTGTTGGTGGCAGCCATCGGCGGCGGTGCCATGTTGTTGGTCTCGCTCTTCACCCCGAGCTTCCTGCCGTTCCTGACTGCGATGAGCGTGTTCCTGCTCGGCATGGGCATCGTCAACCCACTCGGCGTCGCGCAGGCGCTATCACCCTTCGGCGAAAAGGCCGGTGCGGCTTCCGCGCTACTCGGCTTCTGGCAGATGATGAGCGCGGCGATCGGGGTATGGCTCGCTGCGACCGTGTCGCACCAGGCGATGTTCGGGCTCGGCGTGGTGTTGACCGCGTTCTCACTGATAGCGGTCGCCCTGTACGCGCTGCGGGCCAAGCAAGGCCAATAGCGCGTAGCCCGGGTGGAGCGGAGCCCAACCCTGGACATCTGCGTCCGCGTTTGCGGCGTCCCCGGATTGCGCTCCGCTTCACCCGGGCTACAGGCAAAGCGGAGCTAGCTCGCGAGATAGCGCTCGTACTTTCCGGCCACCACCTCGTCCGTCGCCACGTCCGGATCGAGCGTATAGAGATCCTGCGCCCGGCTGATGCCGCGCAGCGCAAAGCGGCCGGTCGAAACCAGATAGTTCCGCCCCGCCCCATCCAGGCCGTCGCGGAAGGCCTGCGAAGTCAGCAGCTCCCGGTCGACCGAGCTGCACATCGAAGCGATCCGGCTGACCTCGTTGACCGCGGGCCCTACCACGGTGAAATCGAGCCGGTCCTCGCTGCCGATATTGCCATAGAACACCTCGCCCACATGCAAGCCGACATAGGCTGAGGTGGTCGGTCGTCCCTCGCCGGCGCGGCGGGCGTTGAGCGCATTCAAATTGCGGCGCAAGCGGTGCTCGGCGCGGAGCGCAGCCCGTTTTGCGACTCCCATGTTCTTCTGCGTGAACATCGCCAGCACTCCGTCGCCGATCAGCTTCAGCACCTCGCCGCCGGCGTCATGGATCGCGTCGATCGAAGCCTGGGCATAATCGTTGAGGAACGGGATGATCTCGTCCGGCCCGATGCGCTCGCTGATCGCGGTCGAGCCGCGAACGTCCGAATACCACAACACTGCCTTGATGCGCTCCGTGACGCCGCGCGAGATGCGGCCGCGCATCACCTGCTCGGCCATCTCTCGCCCGAGATAGACGCGCCCTAAGGTGCGCGCGATGTCGACCTGCGCTGCTGATTTCACCGCCAACCCCAGCACCGGCACCAGGTCGCGCAATGCTGCCATGTGATGCTCGCCAAACCCCGCGGACTGGCGGGTGGTCCAGTAGGAGTAGAAGCAGTCCATCTCGCCGATCGTGCCGGCTTCGCCGAACCGGTGCACGAAGGAGATGAAATGCTTGTGGCCCTTTTCCGCGAGTTCGTTGATCATCGAGAAATCGAGCGTGGCGCAATCGGCCAGGTCGATCGCCATCTCGTCCTGCCCGCTTTCCAGCATGTGGTAGAAGGTCGAGCGCCGCCAGGTCTGGCTGGCATCGCCGCTGCTGGTCGAGCCGTATTCGAAAGCATCGCTTTCGTTGGTCTCGCTGTCGTTCCAGCGGAATCCGCGGCCTTCGAAGATCGGGTGCAGCGTGTCGATGAAGACGATGGCGCGCGACAGCGGCATTCCGGCCGCGCGGCAGCGTTCGCAGAAGCCGCGCAGCAGGTCGTTTTCGGGCAGGCCCGTCAGACCCTGTCTGACCAGCCAGTTCATCAGGCGCAGGCGGGGTGTGAGTTCCATACGCGGATTATGCCGGGCAATCATGTCGCGCGAAAGATCGGTCGGCGCTCCTCGGGCGCGACTTGACGACACTTCCGCGGCAGCGGCAAATGCGGGAACAACGAGGCAAGACAGAAACGCGACGGACCGATGAGCGCCCGGCAGCTTCCGATCATTCTGGCGCTCGGCACCACCCAGACGCTCGCCTGGGCCTCGAGCTATTACCTGCCCGCGGTGCTCGCTGATCCCATCGCCAGCGATCTCGGCATCGCGCCCAACTGGATCTTCGCCGCCTTCTCCGCCTCGCTCGTGCTCTCGGCCCTGCTCGGCCCCCGGATCGGCCGCCAGATCGACCTGGTCGGCGGCAGGTCCGTGCTGTCGATCTCCAATCTGACGCTGGCGGCAGGGCTCGTGCTGCTCGGCCTCACGCAGTCCATTCCGCTGCTGCTGCTCGCCTGGCTCTTCCTCGGGGTCGGCATGGGGTACGGCCTCTATGATGCCGCCTTCGGCGCGCTCGGGCGCATCTATGGCGAGGCGGCGCGGCGCCCGATCACGGGCATCACGCTGATGGCGGGCTTTGCCTCCACCGTCGGCTGGCCGCTGAGTGCGTGGGGGCTGGAGACGATCGGTTGGCGCGATACCTGCTTTGCCTGGGCGGCGGCACATCTTCTGATCGGCCTGCCGCTCAACTGGCTGATGTTGCCGCCAATCCCCGGCGCCAAGGCCGCGGCGGCCAATGCGGTGAAGCCGCATATCCCGATCGACCGGCCGATGATCCTGCTGGCGTTTGCGTTCGCGACCGCCTGGACCGTCACCGGCGCGATGGCGGCGCACTTCCCGCGCATCCTGGAAGCGGCCGGCGCGACCCCGGTGCAGGCAATCGCCGCCGGCGCCCTGATCGGGCCGGCCCAGGTCGGCGCGCGCACGATCGAGGCGTGGCTGCTCAGCCGCTACCACCCGCTGCTTTCGACCGAATTGGCCTGTCTCGGTCATCCGATTGGCGCCGCGATCGTGGCGATCGCCGGCGGCGGCGCGGCAAGCGTGTTCGCGCTGTGCCACGGCGCCGGCAATGGCATCCTGACCATTTCGCGCGGCACCTTGCCGCTCGCGATCTTCGGCGCGCAGAATTACGCCTACCGCCTCGGCATCATCGGCGCGCCGGCCCGGATGGCGCAGGCGGCGGCCCCGTTGCTGTTCGGGCTGTTGCTCGAGCGCATGGGCAATGGCATCCTGATCGTCTCCTCCGGGCTCAGTCTCGCGGCGCTCGGCGCACTGCTCCTGCTGCGCGACACCAAGCCGACACCACAATAGGCAGCCACTCCATCTGCTCCATCACTCATAAAACGCCGGTGCCATCTTCAGGCTATCGCGCTGGGCCTTGTCGTGATTGATCCAGAGTTGCGCCTTCTCTTTCGTGAGCGTCTCCGCGATCTTCTGCATCGAGGCCGTCGTCTGCTCCTTGCTGGCATTCATCGACGGCACCCGGCGGTTATCCCAGTTGTCCCTGAAGTGAACGGCGTCGCCCGAAAGTACGACCGCCCCGGTCTTCGGCAGTTTCACCAACAGCGACTGGTGGCCCGGCGTGTGCCCGGGCGTCGACAGGATCACCACATTGCCGTCACCAAACACATCGCGGTCGCCGTCCAGCTTGGTCACCGGATGCTCCGCCTTGAAGCGCGGCTGGTTGTCGGCACCGGGCCAATCATATTCGGCTTTCTGCACATAGAGCATCGCGGTCGGGAACATCTCCACATTGCCGATGTGGTCGGGATGGGTATGCGAGACCGCCATCGCCTTGATGTCGGACGGCTTCACGCCGATCTGGTCGAGCTGCGCGGCCAGCGTCTTGGGACGCCGCCAGGTCACCGCTTTCGGATCCGGCGGCACGAGCCCGTCGGGCATGCCCGCCACCGCGTCGGGAATACCGGTATCCCACAGGAACCACCCTTGCGCGTGCTTGATCAGATAGCAGTTGTCGACGAAATCCATCGACTTGCCTTCGTTGACACCGGGCGACCAGCGCGAGATGTCGCCCGCAACACCCTCTCCGCAATTGAGGATGTAAAGCTTCTCGACGCCGGGCTTTTCCGATTGCGCCCGCGCAGGACCCGCAGCCGCCGCAACCGACAGCAACACCACCGCAACACCGATTGTTGTCTTCACGTTCTGCTCCCTCGACCAATCGACCCCAGCGTTCGAGGAAGGAATATTACGTCATCGCCAGCGGCAATCGTCGCCATTGACGGTCTTTTGATCTCTCAAGCGGCGTGCGCCGGCTCGTGATGCGGACACGTCTCGACCTCGATCGTGACATGGCTGAGACCGTGCAGGCCGCCGAGGCGGCGCTTGTAGGTCGCGGGCGGCAGCGGATGGTCGGAGACAACCGAGATCACCGCCGCGCGATGACCGGGGCCAACCTGCCACAGATGCAGATCGGTGACGCGGTCGCCCTTGGTCTCGAGCCGGTCGCGAATGACCGCCTCGAGCTTCTTGTCGGCGCTGACGTCGAGCAGGATCGCGCCTGACGCCTTGATCAGGCCATAGGCCCAGCTCGCGATCACGGCGCTGCCGATGATCCCGACTGCCGGATCGGCCCACACCCACCCCGCGGACATCGCAACCAGCAGCGCCGCGATGGCGAGGATGGAGGTTGCGGCATCCGCCATCACGTGGACATAGGCCGCTCGAAGATTGTTGTCGTGATGGTGATGATGGTGGTCGTCATGGTCATGAGAATGGCCATGACCGTGATGATGGTCGTGGTCGTCTCGCAGCAGCCAGGCGCTGGTGAGGTTGACGGCAAGTCCGAGCACCGCAACCGAGATCGCCTCGCCATAGGCAATGGACACCGGATGGAACAGCCGGTCCACGCTTTCCCAGGCGACCTGCACGGCGATCATCGCCAGGATGATCGCGCTGGCAAAGGCGGCGAGATCGCCGAACTTGCCGGTGCCGAAACTGAAGTGCTCGTTGCCCAACTGGCGCCGTGCGAACAGATAGGCCAGCCCGGCAATGCCCAGCGCCGCCGCATGCGTTCCCATGTGCCAGCCGTCGGCGAGCAGCGCCATCGAGCCGGACCACCACCCCGCCGTGATCTCCCCGATCATCATGACCGTGGTGAGCGCCACCACCAGCCAGGTGCGCCGTTCGTTATGGGCGTGCGTCGCTCCCAGGAACGCGTGATCGTGGGTCCACTGTTCGATCGAATGCGAATGCATGGTTCATCTCCGGATAGTCCGCCCGTCGAATATAGCGATTGCGACGGACGGCCGTTAGACTAGTTCCTCGGGCGCGAGTTTACAGGCGGCGCCGTCGGCCTCGACCTGCAGCGTCGCATGATGGATCTTGAAGCGGTGCGAGAGCTCCGTGCAGACGCGGTGCAGGAACGCATCGTCATGTCCGCCCGGCCGCACCAGATGGGCGGTCAGCGCCGTCTCGTTGGTGCTCATGGCCCAGATGTGCAGATCGTGCACCTCCGAGACGCCATCGAGCGTGCGCAGAAAATCCCTCACCTCGACCAGTTCGATGCCCCTCGGCACCGCATCGAGCGCGAGGTTGACGCTATCGCGCATCAGACCCCAGCCGCTGACCAGCACGACGATCGCGATGACGAGGCTGATTGCCGGGTCGATCCACAACCATCCCGTCGACATGATCAGCAGGGCGGCGATGACGACGCCCAGCGAGACGCTGGCATCGGCGGCCATATGGAGATAGGCGCCGCGGATGTTGAGGTCGCCGTGCCGGCCGCGCATGAACAGCAGCGCCGTGCCGCCATTGACGAGGATGCCGAGCGCCGCGACCCAGACCACCGTCCAGCCCGCCACCTCGGCCGGCTCGCGCAGCCGGTTGACCGCCTCCACCGCGATGCCGCCGACCGCGACCAGCAGGAGCCCGGCATTGAACAGCGCGGCGAGGATCGAGGCGCGGCGATAGCCGTAAGTATGCGTCTCCGTCGGCCGCCTTCCCGCAAGCCACGCCGCGCCCCATGCCAGCAGCAGCGAGAACACGTCGGAAAGATTGTGGACGGCATCGGAGATCAGCGCCAGCGAATTGGCGGCATAGCCGAACACCAGCTCGGCGATCACGAAGGCGGTGTTGAGCGATGCGCCAATGGCAAACGCCCGGCCAAAATCATCCGGGGCATGGCTGTGCCCGGCATGATCATGCGCATGGGAGTGATCGTGATGTTGATGCGCCATGGGAAGAATTTATAGCGCGCCGATTTACGAATACTATTACAGCAATTTCGCTGTCGTTCCGGCCTTGAGCCGGGACCATAACCACCGCTGGCGATTGTTGAAGCGAGAAAACGTAGCCCGGATGGAGCGAAGCGTAATCCGGGACTATCTCGACGCGGATGGGCCGGCCCCGGATTGCGCTTCGCTCCATCCGGGCTACAACAGCCAGCCACTACTCGATCCCGCGGTTGAACTTGTTCGACTTCGGCAGACCGTGCGCGAGGCGGCCGGCGTCGGCGCGGTTGCCGCGCCAGTCGGCGAGCTCCTTCATGCTCATGCCATGCTCGCGGCCTGCGGAGTCCTTCCAGGTCAGGCCCGCCTTGGAATCGAACACCGCGACGTCGGACAGCGAGGCGCTGGTGTATTTCTGCAACCGCACGCCGCGGCCGCGGGCCATTTCCGGCACCTGGTCAAGCGGGAACAGCACCATCTTGTGGTTGGTGCCGATCACCGCCACGGTGTCGCCTGCGACGGTTGCGAGCGTGCGCGCCTCGTTCGGCATATCGACATTCAGCACCTGCTTGCCCTTGCGGGTGGTGCCGACGCAATCGTCCTCATTGACGACGAAGCCCTGCCCTTCGCTGCTCGCGACCAGGAATTTGCGGCCGCCCTTGTTGACGAACAGCGACACGATCGCGGCATCTTGCTCCATGTCGATGAACATGCGGATCGGCTCGCCATGGCCGCGGCCGCCCGGCAGCTTTGCCACATCGAGCGAGTAGAATTTCCCGTTTGTGGCGAACAGCAGGAGCTTCGACGTGGTCTCGGCAAAGAAGGCATGATCGAGCTTGTCGTCGGTCTTGAAGGCAAGGCCCGAGAGATCGGCAACATGCCCCTTGAGCGTACGCACCCAGCCCTTCTCGGAGATCACGACGGTGACCGGCTCGCGCTCGACGAAGGCTTCTTCGATCGCGGCGAGATCATGCTCGGGCGCATCCGCAAAGGTGGTACGGCGCTTGCCGAGCGGCGTCTTCGGCCCGAACATATCGCGGACCTTCCGCACCTGCTCGCCGACCTTGGCCCATTGCTCGGTCTCGGAGCGGAGCAGCGACTCGATGCCCTTCAGCTCCTTGCGGAGGTCCTTCTCCTCGGTCCGGATCTCGATCTCCTCCAGCTTGCGCAGAGAGCGCAGGCGCATGTTGAGGATGGCTTCGGCCTGGATCTCGGTGAGCTTGAAGGTCTTCATCAGCACCGGCTTCGGCTCGTCCTCCGTGCGGATGATCTTGATCACCTTGTCGATGTTCAGATAGGCGATCAGGTAGCCGCCGAGGATTTCCAACCGGTTCTCGATCTGGCCCTTGCGGTAGTTGGAGCGGCGCACCAGCACATCGCGCAGATGGTCGAGCCACTCGCGAAGGCACTCGGCGAGGCCCACCACCTTGGGGATGCGGCCCTTGACCAGCACGTTGAGGTTCAGCGAAATCTTGCTTTCCAGCTCGGTCAGCCGGAACAGCGATTCCATCATCAGCTCAGGGTCGACCGTGCGTGACTTCGGCTCGATCACGAGACGGATGTCCTCGGCCGATTCGTCCCTGACGTCGCCGACCAGCGGCAGCTTCTTCTCGTTAAGCAGCTCGGCGATCTTCTCGACCAGGCGCGATTTCTGCACCAACCAAGGGATTTCGGTGATCACGATCACCCAGGTGCCGCGCGCACCCTCTTCCTGTTTCCAGCGCGCGCGGGTGCGGAACGAGCCGCGGCCGGTGGTGTAGGCCTCGGTGATCGCTTCCTTGGAATCGATGATGATGCCGCCGGTCGGGAAATCCGGTCCCTTGACCCACCGCAACAGGGCCTTCGACTTGGCGTCGGGCTTCTCGATCAGATGTAGCGCGGCGTCGCACAGCTCGGCGGCGTTGTGCGGCGGGATCGAGGTCGCCATGCCCACCGCGATGCCTTGCGAACCGTTGGCGAGTAGGTTCGGGAAGCCGCCCGGCAGAACCACCGGCTCCTTCGACTGGCCGTCGTAGTTGGCGCGGAACTCGACGCCGTCCTCGTCGATGCCCTCGAGCAGCAGCCGCGCGACATCGGTCATGCGCGCTTCGGTGTAGCGGTAGGCAGCCGGGTTATCGCCGTCGATATTGCCGAAATTGCCCTGGCCGTCGACCAGCGGATAGCGCGAGGAGAAATCCTGCGCGAGGCGCACCATGGCGTCGTAGATCGCCTGGTCGCCATGCGGATGGAACGAGCCCATCACGTCGCCGACGATCTTCGCCGATTTCTTGAACGGCGAGCCCGGATCGAGGCGCAGCAGCCGCATCCCGTAAAGGATGCGCCGGTGCACCGGCTTCAGCCCGTCACGGGCGTCCGGCAGCGCGCGATGCATGATGGTCGAGAGCGCGTAAGCGAGATAGCGCTCTTCCAGCGCATCGCGCAGCGGTACCTCGTGAACCTCTGGCGGTTCCGGCGGAATCAGTGCTTTTCCCATGCCGACGGGTTAACCGCTTCGGGCGAATCGGGCAAGAATCGATTCGGCACCATACCCCGCAGAAAAAGCCCGATTTTTCAGCCCGCGCCCGCTAGGGTCGCGGGATCCGGCGTGGCATGGCCATCGGCGATGTTGAATTGCGGGATATGGCCGAGCCCGGTCACGAGACTGGCATCGGCGCCCAGCACCTTCTTCCACTCGTGCCCCTCGGTCAGGATCACGCCGACGCCGACGACCTCGGCGCCGGCCTGCCGCACCAGCTTCAAGGTCGCAGCTAGGCTCGAGCCGGTCGCCACCACGTCATCGACCACGACGACCCGCCTGCCCCTCAGGAGCGGGATCGCCCGGCGGTCGAGCAGGAGTCGCTGCGAGCCGGATGAGGTCACCGATTGCACATATTCGACCAGCGCGTCGCCCAAATGAATCTTCGGTGACTTCTGCACGATGACATATTGGTCGAGCCCGAGATGACGCGAGACTTCGATCGCAACGGGAATGCCGAGCGTCGCCGCGCCGACCACGATGTCCGGCTTCTTCTCCTTCAGCCGCACGGCCAGCACCTTTCCGATCCGCTCGCCGAAGCCGACGCCCATGTCGATCACCATCAGCAGCGAAATCGCCAGCCGCTCGTTGATTGCGACGAGCGGCAGCTCCGTCGGCTCGCCGCCAACGTCGACGGTATAGGTGGCGGGTGTGAGTGCGCTCATGTGGTCCTGCCCCGGTTTGTCAGAGGAAAGTCGGTCTGGATGGTGAGCCAGCCGATGTCGCGCCAGCTTGTGCGCGCCATCTTCGGGTCGAAGCCGTAGATCGACAGCGCCGGCGCGATCGTCTCAGCCATGCGAAACGTCTGCACCATCAGAGGCACGCCGCGCGCCAGCGCGTAGAGAATGCGTCGCGGCAGCGGCCCGCGGTCGAGTTCGAGGCCCCGCGCCCGCTGGGTCTCGCCGATGCTGTAAAACTCCTCGCGCATCAGCGGGATCATGCCGATCACGAGCACCAGCACGAGCGTCAGCGAACCCGGCAACCGCAGCCGGCTGCAGGCCGCGAGCAGCGTGCCGGCCGAAGTGGTCTCGATCGCGACGAAGAAACTGCCGGTGGTCGCGATCAGGCGGAATGCCATGCGCAGCGCATCATCCATCGCAGCGGCGAGCGGCGTCCCGTTCCAGACGAAGCTCAAGGTCCAGCTCAGCGTCACCAGGCCGCCGACCAGCGCCATCAGTTTCAGATAGCCTTTGGTCTGCGGCAGCCGGCAGGCAATCACGACCGCCAGCACGATCGCGGCGAGCAAGCCGGCAACGAACGCGCTGCCGGCGACCCAGCCGAGCGATGACAGCACCAGCGCCGCCAGCAATTTGACGAACGGATTGATGCGATCAAGCCGATGCACGGTGGCCTCCTCCGATCGACGCCGCATTGCGATCCGGGCGCGGCCAGCCGCGGCGCGCGAATACGTCCGAAGACCAGGCCGCCTCGGTCGTCCCGTCGAACGCCAGCCGGCCATCCTCCAGGATCAGCACGCGGTCGGCGGCGCGGTCGACAAGCTGCAGGTCGTGCGAGACCAGGAGCGCCGCACAGCCCCGCGTGCGGCAGCGGTCGAGGAAGGCCAGCACGCCGGCACGCGAGACGCTATCGCAGGCGATCAGCGGCTCATCCAGGATCACGACCGACGGTGCGGTCGCCTCGATGCAGACCAGCGCCAGCATCAATTGCTCGCGCGCCGACAGCGCGAATGGCGAAAGCTCCGCGCGATCGCCGAGGCCGACGCCCTTCAGAAGCTCGATCGCCCGCTCGCGATGCGCAGCCACGGCCTTGGCGCCGGCATCGCCGCCGGACAGCGAGAACACGACCTCCTCCACGACCGAGAGCAGGAAGAACATCCGCCGCAAGTTCTGCGCGACATAGCCGATCTCGCGCGCCCGCTGCGCGATGGTCCAGCCGGCGCTATCGCGGCCGCCGATCTCGATCGCTCCGCCGGCCGCCTTCTGCAGGCCGAGCAGCGTGCGCATCAGCGTCGTCTTGCCGGCGCCGTTGCTGCCAATCAGCCCCGCCACCTCGCCTTTTCCAAGCGAAAGCTCGATCGACCGCAGCACCGGCTCGCCGTTCGGACGGCGGAGCGTACTCGAAAGCTGCTTGACCGAGAGCGCCGCGTCCGACTGTGCCGGCTGCACCACAGCCCGAGGCACCGGCGGCGCAAAGGGCGGCTCGATACCGGCGACCGCATACGGCGTGGTAGCGCGCACGGCCGCCTGCCAGGGCAGATCGTCGACGATGCCGCCCTCCTTCAGGAACACCACGCGATCGGCCACATCATCGAACCGGGCGAGATCCTGCTCGGCGATCAACAGCGTCAGCTTCGTTCTCTTAAGCTCGCGCAGGATTCCGATCATGCGCAGCCGCGCGTCAGGATCGAGCCCGCTGGTCGGCTCGTCCAGGATCAGTACATCCGGCTGCCAGACCAGCGCCGAGGCGAGCGCCGCAATCCGTCGTTCGCCGCCCGAGAGCGTGCGCACCGTGCGCCCGATCAGCCGGCCGATATTCATCTGCTCGATCACGCTGCCGACGCGCGTGCGGATCTCCGCCTGCGCCACGCCGCGGTTCTCCAGCGGAAAGGCGATCAGATCCTCGACGGAAAGGTCCCAGACCTGGTCCTCGACCGATTGCAGCACGAGGCCGACGCGGCGAAACAAGTCGCTGCCGCCGATTGCCCCGAGATCGGTGCCGTCAAGCGATACCGCGCCCTGCATGTGGTGAGGCCGGATCAGCTTCGGAATGAGACCGGCCGCGACCGCAAGCAGCGTCGATTTTCCCGAACCGCCCGCCCCCGTCACAATCGTGGTGCTGCCGGCTTCGAGACAGAGGTTGATATCGGACAGCACGTGAGCGTCGGCCCGAAAGCCGACGCTCACCCCACGCAGATCAAGCATCAAGTAGCGCTCCCGAAGGGCGGTCAAAACCGGTGCAGCGTGCCCCGACTGATGCCGGCAAGCAGCCTTGCGCCCGGACGTACCAGCAGCGGCGTTCCGATCACCATCGGCACGATGTCGGACAGGCCGATATAGAGCATCGCATACCAGAACGGGAAAATGCCGAGCACCGCCAGACTCGCCGACACCGCCGCCACCATGATTATGCCGACCACCGCGCAGATCACCGCTATCTTGAGCAGCACCGGCATCGACAGATCGAAATTGGTCTTGCGCAGATTGACCAGCATCGGCGGCACGGCGCCCGTGAGTCCGACCATGATGCCGTCGACAACAAGCGAATGCGCGGGAATGAAGGTGCCGGCGAGCAGCGACCAGACGATGGTGCCGATATAGCCGCAGATGAACCCGCTCTTCGGCCCGAGCAGAAGCCCGATCAAGGGCGGCAGGAACGCGAAGATGCGCCACTGGATCACGCCCGGCACGAGCTGGATCGGATTGGCGTAGGCCCACAACACGCCCGTCGCCACGCCGCAGACGACCGCAAGGACGATGGGAAAGAAACCGACCGAGTCGGATTCGCTGTAGGTGATTTGCGTACTCATTGCATGCTCCCCGTTATGAGTTTGCCCTGAGATTTTTCAGGCAAGTTTCGGGCCATGCGGCATGGAACGGGCCGAGGGTTGCACGCAATAGAACCACCATGTGTAGGTTGGCAATTTCGGCGCGCATTGCCGTCAGGACGGGGTGACCGCGATCCGGGCCCGACGGCGCACCACCGCGTTGATGAAGCCGTCCCTGGCGTCGGAATGCCCCTGCCCGCGCGGCTCGAGCACGTTGCGCAGGAGGAAGCGGCCGGTGAGCGCAAAGCCGTCGAGCAGGTCCTGGTCCGAGCAGGCGCCCGCGCCGTCATCGTCATCGCGCAGGAAGGGCGGCAGCCGCATCAGGCGGTCGCGCCAGGGTTCGCCGGCGGCGCGCGATACCGCCCCGCCCGATTTCGGCGAGACGTAGACCAGTTCGGAGGTCGCGCCGGTCGCCGCGCAGTTCGAGAGGTCGAGCCCGAAGCCGAGTTCGGCCAGCATCGCCAGCTCGAAACGAATGAGATGGATAGCGGCACCGCCGGCATCCTCGAAATCATCCAGCGTCCGCTCCAGCATCTCGTAGATGTCCTGGTGCGGATCGCGTTCCGGCAACAGCCGCGCCAGTGAAGCCAGATGGGTGACGCCATAAACGGCATGCGACGACGCCAGCAGGTTCGCCGCGCGCAACTGCGTACCGTCGAGCTGGTAATAGCCGAGATGTTCGTCGAGCCGCGCCCGCCAGATCGCGGTGACGCTGTTGCCGGGCTGCAGCAGCGGCCGCATCCGCGCGCTGGCTCCGCCGCGCACCAGGCCGAGATGGCGGCCGTGCTCGCGCGTCAGGAGCTCGACAATGGCGGAAGATTCGCCATGCCGCCGCACCCCGAGCACGATGCCCTCGTCGGTCCATTCCATGGGGTGGAGAGTAGCATGTAGGGTGGGCAAAGCGTAGCGTGCCCACCTCTCTTGCACCGATCGTGAATGGTGGGCACGCTTCGCTTTGCCCACCCTACGGCTAATCCGCCCTACGCATCCTCACGCGTTGAACCAGCCGTGGGCGTCGCCGGTGAAGGAGAAATAGAGCCCCGCCGCCGTCAGCGCGCAGGAGATCACCTCGACGCCGCTGTCGAGCTGGATGCCGGTGCTGCCGATCACCTGCAACAGCGAGATCACCGACAGCAATAGCACCGCCGCCAGCACCCAGCGCGGCCAGTTCTTGCGGTGCTGCGCCGCCAGGTAGACGAAGTAGACCAGCAGCAGGATCAGGCCGGCCTGCATCCAGGTGACGACCGTGATCATCTGCTCGGTCATCTCGCCACCCGGGGTGCGGTCCTGGAACGCCACCGACAGCGCGTCCAGCGTCAGCGACAGATACAGCAGCACCTCGAACAGAAGCACGTTTCTGGGTACTTTCATCGGAAGAGCCCGATCATTCCTTGGGAAACTCCAGTCCCATTTCCCGGTAGCGGTCGGGATCGTCGCCCCAATTTTCGCGCACCTTGACGAACAGGAACAGATGCACGGGAACGCCCGTGATCTCGGCGATCTCCTTCCGCGCCTCCGCGCCGATCGACTTGATCGTGGCGCCGCCCTTGCCGAGCACGATCTTGCGCTGGCTCTCGCGCTCGACAAAGATCGTCTGCTCGATGCGGATCGACTTGTCGTTGCGCTCGGTCCAGCTATCGGTCTCCACCGTCGATTGGTACGGCAGCTCCTGGTGGAGCTTTTGGTAGATCTTCTCCCGCGTGATCTCGGCCGCCAGGTGCCGCATCGGCGCGTCCGACATCTGGTCCTCGGGATAGAGGAACGGCCCGGCGGCCACCATGCTTGCCAGCGCCCTGCGCAGATCGTCCACACCATCGCCTGACAACGCCGAGATCATGAAAGTGTTCTCGAACCGCAGGCGGTCATTGGCGGTCTTCGCCAGCGCCAGCAGTTTTTCGCGCGGCACCAGGTCGATCTTGTTCAGCACCAGGATCTTCGGATGGGCGACGCTATCGAGCTTGGCGAAGATCGCCTCGGCTTCCGCATCGATGCCGGACTTGGCATCGAGCAGCACGCAGACGAGGTCGGCGTCATGCGCCCCGCTCCAGGCAGTCGACACCATGGCGCGGTCCAGCCGCCGCCGCGGCGCAAAGATGCCGGGCGTGTCGACCAGGATAATCTGCGCATTGCCCTCGATCACGATGCCGCGGATCAGCGCGCGCGTCGTCTGCACCTTGCGCGAGACGATGGTGACCTTCGAGCCGACCACCGCGTTGACGAGCGTCGACTTGCCGACGTTCGGCGCCCCGATCAGGGCGACGAAGCCGCAACGCGTCCCGGCCGGATCGGCCTCCGCCCTCGACTCAGCCGTCATGACTGCCGGCGCCTTCGCGGGCGATCATTGCGGACGCCGCCGCCTTCTCCGCCGCGCGCTTGTTCGGGCCGACGCCTTCGGCCGGCGCCAAGCCCGGCAGATCGACGGCAACGCGGAATTGCGGATCGTGATGCGGCCCGGTGCGTTCGACCTCGCGGTAGACGGGCGTCGGCAGGCCCCTGCTCTGCGCCCATTCCTGTAGCATGGTCTTGGGATCGCGCAGCGGCCGGCGGAGCTTGCGCATCCGGTCGATCCAGTTCCGCTCGACGAATTTCGCCGCGGCCTCGTAGCCGCCGTCGAGGAAGATCGCCCCGATCACGGCCTCGCAGACGTCGCCCAGCACGGATTTGCGCAACCGTGCCCCCTCGACCGCCTTGACCATGCCGAGCTTGATGTCGTCGAGCAGGCCGAGTTGCTCTGCGACGTCGGCGCAGCTTTCCTTGCGCACGAGATCGGCGAGACGCTTCGACAATTCGCCCTCGTCCGCGCGTGGATGGGCGCGATAGAGCATGTCGGAGATGATCAATCCGAGCACATGGTCGCCGAGGAACTCAAGCCGCTGGTAGCTGTCGGCGCGGTGGCGGGTGGCCGGCTTCAGCGCGGAAACATGGGTGAACGCCGTCATCAATAGCGCCGGATCCGAGAACTTGTAGCCGATACGCGCCTCGGTTGCAGCGACCGCCTCCTTCTCGGCGACCGCCTTGCTGGCCTTGCTGCGCTTCTTCTTCGGCGCAGCGGTGCCGACCGCGTCGGGCTGCTCGCTCGGCTCGCCGGCAGTCGGAAGACTCTGGATGACAGGCGTATCGTCTTTCATCGCACGATGGTGAATAGGCGATTCCAGCGCACCGCGGTCGGCCAACGCCAGAACATCCAGGCGTGCTCGCCCTCGCCGATCGAGAAGAAGATCATCTGCGCGCGGCCGACGAGGTTCTCGAAGGGCACGTAGCCCACCGCCGACAGCACGCGGCTGTCGGTCGAATTGTCGCGATTGTCTCCCATCATGAAGAAGTGGCCGGCCGGCACGGTGTAGACATTGGTGTTGTCGTAGAAGCCATTGTCGACGCAATCCAGCGTCTCATAGCTGACGCCGTTGGGCAGCGTCTCCTTCCAGCGCTTGACGCGTGCGGTCGCCTCGGATCCGCAGGGGTCCTCGCCGATGAAGTCGCTGAGCCGCTCGCGCTTGATCGGGACGTCGTTGATGTAGAGCAGCCCTTCCTTCATCTGGATGCGGTCGCCGGGCAACCCGATCACGCGCTTGATGTAGTCGGTCGAATCATCCTTCGGCAGGCGGAAGACGACGATGTCGCCGCGGTTCGGCTCCGAGCCGAAGATGCGGCCGGAGAACAGGGGCGGCGACAGCGGGATCGAGTAGTGGCTGTAGCCGTAGGAATATTTCGACACGAACAGGTAGTCGCCGACCAGCAGCGTCGCCTTCATCGAGCCGGACGGGATGTTGAAGGGCTGGAACAGGAAGGTACGGATCACGAGCGCGATGATCAGCGCATGGATGACGACCCGGACTGTCTCGCCGAGGCCGCTTTCGGATTTCGTCCCTGTGGTCACGCTCATCGCTTTCCCAATTCCCGCAACTGCCTTAACTGCGCGGTGGCAGAACGCGCTCCTCACGCGAATCGCGCTTTCCGCGTTCGCGTCACGAAGATGTTCCTACGTCTGGTGTAGAGAGCAAGTCCCGGCGCGAACCCGAATTTGCCCTGGCTCGGTTTACCCTGCGGCGTTTTAGACGGTTGTTACGGGGCGCGCAATCAAGAGCCACGTTAAAACTTCATAATCAATTGAAAAATCAACGATTTTTTAGTTTTACCCGATTCCGGAGCGCCGCACTGTCCACCGACTCAAGGTTTGGCCGGTGCGACCGCCGAAATTATGACGAAGGCCTGCGCGAGCGGCCAGTCGTCGGTGATCGAAAGGTCGATCTGCGCCTCGAGTCCATCAGGGGTGATTTGCTTGAGCCGCTCCAGTGCCCCGCCGGTCAACCGCATGGTCGGGCGCCCCCCGGGCAGGTTCACCACCCCCATATCGCGCCACCAGACGCCGCGCATGATCCCGGTACCGAGCGCCTTGGCACAGGCCTCCTTGGCGGCGAAACGCTTGGCATAGGTCGCGACCACCATCTTCTCGCTGTTGGCGCGGCGCAGCGCCTTGGCGCGCTCGACGTCGGTGAAGATGCGATCGAGGAAACGGTCGCCGTGGCGCTCGATCACCTTGGCGATCCGGGTGATGTCGATCAGGTCTGAGCCGATGCCGAGGATCATGCCGCGCCCGCACCCTCGATCGCCTTGCGGCCACGGTCCATCGCCTCGCGCATGGCGCGGACGGTCTCCTTCAAGCCGACCAGGATCGCCTCGCCGATCATGAAGTAGCCGATATTGAGTTCCCTGATCTCGGGCAATGCCGAAATCGTCTCGGCTGTGTCATAGTCGAGCCCGTGGCCGGCATGGACCTCGAGCCCGGCCGCCTGCGCCATTTTGGCGCCTTCGACGATGCGCCGCCACTCGGCTTCCGCTTTTTCCCTGTCGCCGTCGACCACGGCATCACACCAGCCACCGGTGTGGATCTCGATTACCGGCGCCTTCAACTTCGCCGCCATTTCGATCTGCCGGGGGTCGGCGGCGATGAACAGCGATACCCGGATGCCGGCGTCGCTCAGCCGCGCGATGAACGGGGCCAGGGCATTATGCTGGCCGACCACGTCCAGCCCGCCCTCGGTGGTAAGCTCCTGCCGCCGTTCCGGCACCAGGCAGACCGCATGCGGCTTGGTGGCGAGCGAAATCCGGAGCATGTCGTCGGTCGCCGCCATCTCGAAATTGAGGGGCTTTGATATCTCCGCCTTCAGCCGCGCCATGTCCTCATCGCGGATGTGGCGCCGGTCCTCGCGCAGATGCGCGGTGATGCCGTCGGCACCGGCCTCGATGGCCAAGAGCGCCGCGCGCACCGGATTGGGCCGCGCCCCGCCCCGCGCATTACGCAGCGTCGCGACGTGATCGACATTGACTCCAAGGCGGAGCGGCGGAACGGGCATGATGTAACTCGCTGCCAGAAAACCTAGACTGTCATGCGCGGGCTCGACCCGCGCATCCATCTTCTTGAAAAGATGGATTGCCGGGTCAAGCCCGGCAATGACGATGATCTACCCATTGACGCGCTCGACCCGTGCGACCACGGCCTTCGCGCGCAACTGGGCGAGAATAGCGCTCAAATGCTTGAGGTCATAGACCTCGAGGTCGATGGTCAGCTCGGTGAAGTCAGGCGAGCGGCGCGACATGTGGATGTTGTCGATGTTGCCGTCATGCTCGGCGATCACGGTCGCGATCTGCGCGAGGCTGCCGGGCTCGTTGACGTTGTGGACCAGGATGCGCGCCGGGAAGCGCTGCGGCATGGTCTCGTCGATGTCCCAGCGCACGTCGAGCCAGCGCTCGGGCTCGTCCTCGAAATCCTTCAGCGCCGGCGACTGGATCGGATAGATCGTGATCCCCTCGCCCGGCGTCACGATGCCGACGATGCGGTCGCCCGGCACCGCGCCGCCGTTTGGCGCGAACTTGACCGGCAATTCGGAATTGATGCCGCGCACCGGGATCACCGAAGCCGCACGCGCCGGATGCGGTGGCGTCTGCGCCTTGGCGGCAAGCGCCTTCTTGGTGCCGTAGCGCACCAGCCGCTCTTCCTTGTAATCCGGATACATCGCGCGCGCGACGTCGGAGGCTTTCAGTTCGCCACGGCCGACGGAAACCAGGACATCCTCGATCGAGGTGCGCGCCAGCCGCGGCAATGCGCCTTTCAGCTTGTCGTCGGCGTATTCGATCTTGGCGCGGGCGAACAGGCGGTCGATGATACGACGGCCGAGCCCGGCATATTGGTCGCGCACCGCGGCGCGGGTGGCGCGCCGGATCGCGGCGCGCGCCTTGCCGGTGATCGCGAGCGCTTCCCAGGCCGACGGCGGCGCCGACTGCGCCTTCGAGGTCAGGACCTCCACTTCATCGCCGTTCTGCAGCTCGGAGGACAGCGGCGCGAACTTGCCGTTGATCTTGCAGCCGACCGCGCTGTTGCCGACGTCGGTGTGAACGGCATAGGCGAAGTCGATCACATTCGCGTTGCGCGGCAGCGCGATCAGCTTGCCCTTCGGCGTGAAGCAGAACACCTGATCGTGAAACAGCTCTAGCTTGGTGTGCTCCAGGAACTCTTCCGGATTGGCGCTCTCGGAGAGAATGCCGATGGTATGGCGCAGCCAGGCAAACGCGTTGGACTCGTGCTTCAACCGCTCGGTCGGCGAGCCCGTGCCGTCCTTGTAGAACGCATGTGCCGCGATGCCGAATTCGGCGATCTGGTTCATCTCCTCGGTGCGGATCTGCAGCTCGACGCGCTGCTTGCCGGGACCGATCACGGTGGTGTGAATCGAACGGTAGTCATTCTGCTTCGGCGTCGAGATGTAGTCCTTGAAACGCCCGGGCACGACCGGCCAGGTCGTGTGCACGACGCCGAGCGCGCGGTAGCAGGCCTCGACGTCGCCAAGCACGATCCGGAAGCCGTAGATATCGGACAACTGCTCGAAGCCGATCGACTTGCGCTCCATCTTGGTCCAGATCGAAAACGGCTGCTTGCGCCGGCCGTACACGCGCGCGGAAAGGCCGTTCTTCTGCAGGTTCTTCGAAAGCTGGCTTTCGATCTCGCCGATCAGATTGCGGTTGCGCTCGGCGAGCGCATCCAGCCGATGCTTGACCACCGCATAGGCTTCCGGATCGAGCACGTGGAACGAGAGGTCCTCGAGTTCCTCCCGCATCTCCTGCATGCCCATGCGGCCGGCGAGCGGCGCGTAGATATCCAGCGTCTCCTCGGCGATGCGGCGGCGCGAGGCCGGCGGCACGAACTCCAGCGTGCGCATGTTGTGCAGGCGGTCGGCGAGCTTGATCAGGAGCACGCGGACGTCGTCGGCGATCGCGAGCAGGAGCTTGCGCAGGTTCTCCGCCTGCTTGGCCTCGCGCGAGACGAGCTCGAGCCGCTTCAACTTGGTCAGCCCCTCCACCAGCGCGCCGATCTCGTGGCCGAACACCTGGTCGATCTCGGCCCGCGTCGCCTCGGTATCCTCGATGGTGTCGTGCAGCAGCGCCGCGACGATGGTGGCGTCGTCGAGCTTGAGGCCGGTCAGGATCGCCGCCACCTCGAGCGGGTGCGAGAAATAGGGATCGCCCGACGCCCGGGTCTGGGTGCCATGCGCCTTCATGGCGTAGACATAGGCGCGGTTCAAAAGGTCTTCGTTGGTATCGGGATTGTAGGAGCGGACGCGCTCGACCAGGTCGTACTGCCGCATCATGCGGGCGCGCGGTTTGGGCGGCTTCTGCACCACCGCGGAGTCAGGCGCCACCGCGACCGCGTCGGTCGCGGCCTGCATCTGGCGGGGTGTGCGGCGCCAATACGCCATGGAATGACTGCCTCAACTCGCGAGCCAACCGCGGCTCGCGCCTCTAATCTAGTGCGCTTTCGAACCAAGCTTTAGCCTGTTCGAACCGAAAATCGTTCAATTTCCGTCAAGGCTTGAGGGACGCATCTCGCGGTCGGAATGTCAACAAAAGCAAAGGCCCGGACAATGCCCGGGCCTTCAGCCAGTCCAACCGTGTTGGGGGGACCGCCGCGAGGACCTATTCGTCCTCTTCGGGCTGCTCTTCCGGCGGCGCGAGGCCCTCGAGGCCTTTCAGCAGCTCTTCCTCGGTCATCCGCTCCATCGCCACTTCCGTATCGTCAGCATCGACGCTGGCGCCGGCCGAACCGATCAGCGGCACGGTGTCGGGCTCCGGCTCGTCGACCTCGACGAACTTCTGCAGCGAGTGCACCAGTTCCTCGCGCAGGTCTTCCGGGGAAATAGTCTGGTCCGCGATCTCGCGGAGCGACACGACCGGGTTCTTGTCGTTGTCTCGATCAACCGTGAGTTGTGATCCCGAGGATATCATCCTAGCGCGATGGGCAGCCAACAGGACCAGGTCGAACCGGTTGTCGACCTTATCAATGCAATCTTCGACGGTGACGCGCGCCATATGCTGTCGCTCCGTTAAGTTGGGACAGGAATTTGCTGATTATTGTGCGTTAGTTATAGGGCGAAGCGGGGTTTCGCAAGATTAAATTTGTGATTTGCCTTCGCCCAAACCTCTGCTAACCCGTGAGGGGGCCAGAAGGCCGGAGCGTCCGTAACGCGGCTAAGCGCCGTTGTGGACAAGTAACTCTCTTCATTGCATCGTCAAAAGTGTAGGTATTTCGCCCTCGCCGCACCATAATTGCGATGGTGACTGTGGTTGGGAAAGATTCACCGGACTTTAGGCTGCAACGCGAAACTAAGGTGCGCGGCTCGTCGCCGCTGCGCCGAGAAGCTAACAAAAGGCGAGAAACTTTGATGTCGTCACCCGTTTCCAACAAGATCGCGCTCTTTATCGATGGAGCCAATCTGTATGCAACCGCCAAGACGCTCGGGTTCGACATCGACTACAAGCGCCTCCTGAAGGAATTCCAGAGCCGCGGCACCCTGCTCCGCGCCTTCTACTACACCGCCATCATCGAGGATCAGGAGTATTCGTCCATCCGGCCGCTGATCGACTGGCTCGACTACAACGGCTACACCGTCGTCACCAAGGCCACGAAGGAGTTCATCGACGCCAGCGGCCGCCGCAAGGTGAAGGGCAACATGGACATCGAGCTCGCGGTCGATGCGATGGAACTTGCCGAGCATATCGACCAGATGGTGCTGTTCTCCGGCGACGGCGATTTCCGCTCGCTCGTCGAGGCGGTGCAGCGGCGCGGCGTCCGGGTAACCGTAGTCTCGACCATCGCAAGCCAGCCGCCGATGATTGCCGACGAACTCCGCCGCCAGGCCGACGTCTTCACCGACCTGGTGGAACTGCAATCCAAGCTCGGCCGCGACCCGTCCGAGCGCCCGGCCCCGCGCGAGCGCGGCGAGTCTCGCCACCACGCGCCGCAATTCCTGCAGCGCGCCACCACCACGGCGCCCCGGGCCGATGACGACGATTTCGACGACTAGCCTCCTTCCCGCCTCCATCGAACCCGACCGCAACTGCCCGCTCTGTCCGCGGCTCGCCGAGTTTCGCGCCGAGGCGCGTACGAAGCAGCCGGGCTGGTTCAATTCGCCGGTGGCATCCTTCGGCGATGCAGATGCGCGGCTGCTGATCGTCGGGCTGGCGCCGGGGCTGCAGGGCGCCAACCGCACGGGGCGCCCCTTCACCGGCGACTATGCGGGTGACCTGCTCTACGCGACGCTGCTGGAGTTCGGCTTTGCCGAGGGCGTCTACGAGGCGCGGCCGGACGACGGCTTGCGGCTGATCGATTGCCGGATCAGCAACGCCGTGCGCTGCGTGCCGCCGCAGAACAAGCCGTTGCCGATCGAGATCAACACTTGCCGAAAGTTCCTGGTGGCGACGATCGCGACCATGCCCAGGCTGCGCGCCATCGTCCTGCTCGGCCGCATCGCGCATGAATCGACGGTGAAGGCGCTCGGCCTGCGCAATGCCACTGCGCCCTTTACGCACGGCGCCGTGCACAAGGCAGGCAATATCCACCTCTACGACAGCTATCACTGCTCGCGCTACAACACGAATACCGGCGTGCTCACGCCGAAGATGTTCCGCGACGTATTCGCTCGGGTGCGCGCGGACTTGGATCGCTGATCCGGTAGGGTGGGCAAAGCGCAGCGTGCCCATCTTTCTTGCACCGGCCGTGAATGGTGGGCACGCTGCGCTTTGCCCACCCTACAAATCTAATTGCTTACCGGATTTTCCCGCAGCCATTCCAGCACATCGCCGGCGTTCCGGTCGGGCGGGAACACCGGATAGAAGACGTGGGTGATGCGCCCGTCGTCGATGATCAGCGCCAGCCGCTTGATCAGCGTCAGCCCCGCCACCTCCATGATCGGCAGTTTGAGCGCCCGCGTCAGCTCGAGCGTCTCGTCCGAGAGCACCGGGAACGGCAGATGCAGGCGCGACGCCATCTCGGTCTGGTATTCGTTGCTCTGCGTCGACAGGCCGAACACGTGGCTGGCGCCGGCGGCCTTGAGCTCGGCGAACAGGTCGCGGAAGGCGCAGGTCTGCGGCGTGCAGCCGCGCGCGCCCGGGATCATGTCCCAGTCGTCGACAAGCGCAATCTTGCCGGGCTCGCCAGTGCGCGGATAGGCGAACACCACCGTGCGCCCCTTCAGCGAAGACAGTGTCACTGACGTATCGTCGGTCGCCACCAGGCTGACTGGCGGGATCGCCATGCCCTCCAGATGCGCGGCGCCGCCATCATCAGTCGGCGCGGGGATCTTGCTCCAGTCGACTTCAAGCAGGTTTGGTTGAGCCATCTTACGCTCCGTCATGTGGCGAATGGCGAGTAGCGAATGGCGAATAGGGAAGGTCTCCGCCACTATTCGCCATTCGCCACTCGCTATTCGCTTATCTCACCCCCGCGCGCGCAGCAGGCGGCCCTTCTCGCGGCCCCAGTCACGCTTCTTTTCGGTCTCGCGCTTGTCGTGCAGCTTCTTGCCCTTGGCGACCGCGAGCAACAGCTTGGCGCGACCGCGTTCGTTGAAATAGAGCTTCAGCGGGATCAGCGTCATGCCTTCGCGATCGACCGCGCCCATCAACTTGCTGATCTGCTTCTTGTGAAGCAGCAATTTGCGCGGGCGCTTCGGCTCGTGATTGAAGCGGTTGGCCTGCAGGTATTCCGGGATATTGGCGTTGATCAGCCATATCTCGCCGTTCTTGGAATCCGCATAGGACTCCGCGATCGTGCTCTTGCCGCCGCGGATCGACTTCACCTCGGTGCCGGTCAGTGCAATGCCCGCCTCGATGGTGTCCTCGATCGCATAGTTGAAGCGCGCCTTGCGATTCTCGGCGACGACTTTGATCGGACGTTCGTTTTTCTCGGCCACTTCAGGATTTCTTGAGGAGATCGCGAATTTCGGTCAACAATTCTTCCTGCCGGGTCAATTTCGCCGGCGCCGGCGCTGCCTCTTGGCTGCGCTTCAACTGGTTCATGAGCCGGATCACGATGAACAGCACGAAGGCGACGATCAGGAAATTCAGGGTCAGCGTCAGGAAACTGCCCCAAGCCAATACGGCACCTTGCTTCTTGGCGTCCGCGAGGTTGCTGGCGGTAACCGCCTTCGACAGCGGCGTGAAGTAGTTGGAGAAGTCGAGCCCGCCGGTGATCGCGCCGATCACGGGCATGATCACGTCGCCGACCAGCGAATTCACGATCGCGCCGAAGGCCGCGCCGATGATGACGCCGACCGCGAGGTCGACGACATTGCCCTTCATCGCGAACTCTTGGAATTCCTTGAGCATGCGAAGCCCCTTCTCCTCGACCTGGCCGACCGGACCAGCCAGGCGCCACCCGACGTGCTTTAGTTAATCAGGCCGGCATGCACCATGGCACCGCGCACGGCCACGCGCGTGGATTCGGCAACCGGCACCATCGGCAGCCGCAGCCGCTCCTCCAGTTTGCCCAGCAGCGACATCGCGTATTTCACCGGCCCGGGATTGCTCTCGACGAAGAGGTTGGTGTGCAGCGGCATCAACTTGTCGTGCAGCTTCAGCGCGGTCGCGACATCGCCCTTCTGCCAGGCGGCATGGAACTCGGCGCATAGCCGCGGCGCCACGTTCGAGGTCACGGAGATGCAACCATGGCCGCCATGGGCCATGTAGCCGAGCACGGTCGCGTCCTCGCCCGAGAGCTGGTTGAAATCCTCGCCCATCGCCGCCCGCTGCTGCGACACCCTCACCATGCTCGCGGTGGCGTCCTTGACGCCGGCGATGTTCTTCAGTTCCCACAGCCGCATCATCGTGTCGACCGACATGTCGATCACCGAGCGCGGCGGGATATTGTAGATAATGATCGGGATTCCAATCGCATCGTTGATCGCCTTGAAGTGCTGGTAGAGCCCCTCCTGGGTCGGCTTGTTGTAATAGGGGGTGACGACCAGCACGGCGTCGGCGCCGGCCTGCTCGGCGTGCTCGGACAGCTCGATCGCCTCCTTGGTCGAATTGGAACCGGCGCCCGCGATGACGGGCACCCTGCCCTTGGCCTCACTGACGCACCATTCGACCACCCGCTTGTGCTCGTCATGGCTGAGCGTCGGGCTTTCGCCCGTGGTGCCGACCGGAACCAGGCCGTTGGTGCCCTCGGATATCTGCCAGTTCACCAGGGAGCGAAAGGCCGCCTCGTCCACGGAACCGTTCTTGAATGGCGTTACCAAAGCGGTGAACGAGCCGCGGAATTTTGTCTTGGCTGCCATGGACTTCCTCCAAACACCTCTAAGGGTTGCGGCGCGGGTCAGAAAGGCCAATTCATATCGAGTCCGGCGGCCAAGCGAAAGGGCCGCAGTCCCCGTCCCATTGCCAGCCGCGATTTTGCCGCTGTCATGGCGCAAATATCGCTTCCGCGACACTTTTAGCAATTTGTCCACATATTCAATCAAATACAGCTGAGGCCTCAGCGATCAGATGATTCGCCGCCGCAGAGGAAAGCCGTGACCCCTTCCCCCCGCGCTGCCGCATTGCGATCGACCGCCTTGGCGACATCGCTAGCGTTGGCCTTCGCCCTGGCCGCGATGGCAGAAGCCGCGGCCGGCCCAAATGTTCCCTTGCCAAAGCCGCGGCCGATCGCGCGCGGCGTGGTTCCGAAAACCACGCCTGCCACCACCGCGCCAGCGACTGCCGCTGCCAAAAATACCGCCACCGTTCCCCGGGCCACCTCGCCCAACGCACCTGCGCCGCCCCCAGCCCATTTGGCGCCGGCCACGCGCCAGCATGCAGCGCCGGTCCGCATCAAGCCGACAGTGCCCGCCGCCGTAGCCGCGACCTCATCGACCTCGCAGAGCGACAAGGACGCGCTCGAGAACGTCATCGAGCTCGTCCGCAAGCAGAAGCCCGGCGATGCGACGCAGGTCGAGGCGACGATCTCCGATCCCGTCGCCAGAAAGCTCGCCGAGTGGCTGATCCTGCGCAGCGAAAACAACGGCGCCTCGGTCGAACGCTACCGCGCCTTCATCTCCGCCAACCCGAGCTGGCCCTCGCAGACCTTCTTGCGCCGCCGTCTCGAGGCTGCGCTGTGGGACGACCGCCGCGAAGATGCCGCGGTCTGGTCGTGGTTCGAGAACGAGTCGCCCGTCTCGGCCAAGGGCCGGTTCGCGCTGGCCAAAGCGATGCTCGCGCGCGGCGACCGCGCCAATGCCGAGCGGCTGGCGCGCGAAGCCTGGCGCAGCGATCCCATGAGCGAGGACACGGAAACCACCGCGCTCGACCTGTTCGGGGCGCTGCTCACCGCCGGCGATCACAAGGCGCGCATGGACACGATGCTCTATGGCACCGAGCAGGAGGCTGCCGGCCTGCGCGCGGCCAAGCGGCTGGGCTCGGGCTATCTCGCGCTCGCCAAGGCACGGATCGGCGCCAACAAGAGAGCATCCAACCTGAGGGCGCTATTGGAAGCGGTGCCGCGCGAACTGCACGGCGACACCGGCTATCTGTTCGCCCGGATCCAGTTGCTCCGCCGTGAGGAAAAGTTCGCGGAAGCGGCGCAGTTGATGCTGAGCACGCCGAAGGATCCGGCGAGGCTGTTCAATGTCGACGAATGGTGGATCGAGCGGCGCCTGCTGGCGCGCAAGATGATCGACGTCGGCGAGAACCGCACCGCCTATCTGATCGCGCGCGATGCGGCGCTGCCCGCACGCGACATCTACAAGACCGAGCAGGAGTTCACCGCCGGCTGGATCGCGCTGCGCTTCCTCAGAGATCCCGGGCTCGCCGCGCAGCATTTCGCCCGCATCGGCGTTGGCAGCGTCAATCCAACCGCGCTGGCGCGCGCCGGCTATTGGCAAGGCCGCGCCGCCGAAGCCGCCGGCCGCGACCAGGAGGCGCGCGCGGCCTATCTGCGCGCGGCCGAGCAATCGACCAGCTATTACGGACAGCTCGCGCGGGCCAAGCTCGGCTTGCCGCAGATCGAGCTGAACGGTGTCCCGGGCGCACGCGGCCGCGGCGTCGAACGGTTGGAGATCGTGCGCGCGGCGCAACTGCTCTATGAGCTCGACGAGCGCGAGTTCGCAATTCCCCTGCTCGCCGACATGGGCGAGAACGGCGACCCTGAGGCGCTGGTCGGGCTCGGCGAACTGACGGCGCGCTACAGCGATGCGCGCGGCATGCTGTTGATGGGCAAGGCCGCGCTCAACCGTGGTCTGCCGTTCGACTTCTACGCCTATCCCATCAACGGGATTCCGTCGTTCAGGTCGATCGGCCCGGACATCGAGCGGAGCATCGTCTATGCGATCGCGCGGCAGGAGAGCGCGTTCAATCCGGCCGTGGTTTCGCCGGCGCAAGCCTATGGGCTGATGCAAGTCACGCCGGATGCGGGGCGCTATGTCTGCAAGCGCGCCGGCGTCGCGTTTGATCTGAACCGGATGAAGACCGACTCGGTCTACAACGCCGCGCTTGGCGCCGCCGAGCTTGGCGGATTGCTGGAGGACTATCGCGGCTCCTACATCCTCACCTTCGCAGCCTACAATGCCGGCCGCGGCAGCGTGCGGAAATGGATCGATCGCTACGGTGACCCGCGCGATCCCAAGGTCGACGCGGTCGACTGGGTCGAGCTGATCCCGTTCTCCGAGACGCGCAACTATGTGCAGCGGATCATGGAGAACCTGCAGGTCTATCGCGCGCGGTTCGGTGGCGGCACGCGGCTGCAGATCGAAGCCGACCTCCATCGCGGCGCCAGCGTCGAATAGGCGAATAGCGAATGGCAGGACAGGTTGGCTGTCCCGAGCAGCGCGCTTAACGACAGACGCGGCGCCCCCTGCTCTTGCGAACACACGCCCATCTATACCCGCTTGGTAGAATGCGGTGATCGGCGGCAAAATCGAACTATCAATATCGAACTATAGAGTGCAATCGGCGGCAAATAGCGGGCCGAGAACGGGGAAACGGAGAACTACGTCTACGCTATAGCCCTCCACGACCCTCCGAAATAAGGTCGCGGCTGAATGGCGATGCATGGTGAATTCCTCGCAGTCCGCTCACAACCGCTAAATCAGTGTGCCGTTCGCTGATGCTTTCGGAATCGACCTCAGTTTACGAGGCAAGTTGCTCGTGATGGATAAAGAAGAACATGCTGCCACAACTCTTGACCTATGAAGGATGCGAAAACACGCTGAACTGGCCGGGCGCGATCGACGCTCTGCGTCGGGGCCACAAGCTTGCTCGTCCCCAGCAGGGAGATTTGCTTCTGGGTTCGGGTGGCGCGAAGCTTCTAAACCGCGCCGCCCGAACCGAGGGGCTTGGTTTCGTGATCAAGGGCGATAGCGTGTTCTCCGGGAATGTGCAGAAGGGGCTGCCCTCAATACAGGGCGCGGTATTGCCCTACGATCCCGATTGCGGTTCGATGCGTGCTGTCATTGAGAGCAGACTGGTCACGCAATACAAGACTGCAGCGGACTCCGTTCTGGGTGCTCAATACCTGGCGCGCGCGAACAGCCGCCACCTGGTCATTATTGGAGCCGGGATGGTGGCTGCGACGCTGGCGCGGGCCTATGACGCAGCCTTTCCCAGCGTTGAGCGCATTTCGATCTGGTCGCGGCGTCCAGAGCAGGCCCAGACTCTTGCCGCAACGCTCAACAATATCAGGTCCGAGGTGGCAGTTGTTATAGATCTAGCGAAAGCGGTTGGAGAAGCCGATATCGTCTCGGCTGCGACCATGTCCCAGCAGCCCGTCCTTTTGGGGCAGTGGGTGCGCCCGGGCACGCATGTCGACCTGATTGGTGCGTTCACCCCGGACATGCGCGAGGCTGATGACAGCCTGATCGCCTCGTCTTTGGTCTATGTGGATTACTTCGATACGGTCGTCGACAAGATCGGAGAGCTGATACAGCCGATCCAGTCTGGTGTCATCACGCGGGATCATGTGCGTGGCGATCTTTACGATCTGGTGGCGGCGGACAGCCCCAGCCGCCGATCCGAGAAACAGATTACCCTCTTCAAGAATGGTGGGCGCGCACATCTCGATCTCATGATTGCCAATTACGTCGTGAACGCGGTGAATGCAGCCAAAGCGCCAACTCCGCCGAGATAACGCATTTAACGGGAATTTTGGACCCTGAAATAGTGTCGGTGCAGGATTCCCTCGGCAATGCTGCGCATTTGGACTAAGGTCGGCGATGGGCAGCGAAGCTGACATTCCGCAATGCCGATGCGAAGGTCCGAGGTGGGGTCGGTCGTGGCCGTTGCTACACTTGCGCCGGTAAACAACGGGTGATGCACGGCCGAATTTCCTCATCAGGTCCGTTTTGCGAGCATTACTCTATGCGCGACTTGTGCGGCAATCGGCGGTGTCTGTGTGGCTGTAGCGCAGAATATCGGGCCATGGAGGGCAATCGGCGGGGATGGCGGGCGGAGAGCGATGAAACGGAGAACTACGTTTACGCTATAGCCCTCCAAAATGGCGCTTAGCAAATGAGCAGAAGGTACGAAGAAGCAAACAAAATTTGCCCACGCTCATTGTCTAGCGCGACCATTTGGAAACTTTGTCGCGAGCTTCTGCACGGGACATAACGAGCGCGATCGCTGCGGCGGTCGCGCCGAAAATGCAGGCTCCTGTCCAGCCAAAGCAGGCATAGGCGAGACCAGCAACACCCGCCCCACAGGCTCCGCCCAGGATCATCGTGCCCATGAAGATGGTGTTGAGCCGGCTGCGGGCGGCCGGATCGAGCGCGAAGATGCGGGCCTGATTGGCGACCTGCGATGCCTGGACCGCGAGGTCGAGAACGAGAACCCCGATGACGATCGCAGCCAAGGAACCCTGGAACAGTCCGAAGATGGCGAACGCAACGACAACAAGGCCGGCGCCGATAGAAATGACGACGGCCGGCCCGCGCTTATCCGCCAGCGCGCCGGCGATCGGCGCGGCCAAAGCCCACCAACACCGACAAGCGCCACCAATCCCACCGCTGTCGCACCGAGATCGTAGGGCGGGCCGTCAAGCAGCAGGGCGAGGCTGGACCAGAACCCGATGAACGCCGCAAAGATCAGCGCTTGTGTCGCGACGCCCCAGCGCAGCACCCGATGAGTGCGCAGCAACGTCCACAGAGACCCGAGCAATCGGCCATAACTCAAATCCGAAGTCGGCTCCACCTTCGGCAGCATGGTGCCGAGAGCGACGGCGGTCGCCAGCATGAAGGCCGCCGCCGTCCAGAACACCGCCTGCCA
This sequence comes from Bradyrhizobium sp. 31Argb, assembly GCF_043638955.1. Taxonomy (NCBI): domain Bacteria; kingdom Pseudomonadati; phylum Pseudomonadota; class Alphaproteobacteria; order Hyphomicrobiales; family Nitrobacteraceae; genus Bradyrhizobium; species Bradyrhizobium sp. 31Argb. The sequence goes on from NZ_JBEGDB010000068.1 coordinate 30,657, forward strand.
GCCCCAGAGATCGGAAATCACGCCGCTGATCGTACGCGCGAGAAGGATGCCGACCAGAATGCCGCCCGTGACGATCCCCAGGACATGACCACGTTCGTGGGACGCTGACAGATGCACGGCAAGTGGAACGATCTGTTGCGTGACGGTCGCGAACAGCCCGATCCCCAGCCCCGCAACAACAAGCCACACGAAGCCCGGCGCAATGGCCGCCGCGACCAGTGCGGCGACAAGGGCAATCGTCGTCACCAGAATGAGCCAGCGACGTTCCAGCCGGTCGCCGAGCGGCACTAGGAAGAAGATGCCGACAACATTACCAAGTTGCGTCAAAACCGGCAGCAGCGCGACCGTAGCTGGCGAAAGACGAAACTCATCGGCCAACAACCCGAGCATTGCTTGATTATAGTAATTGTTGGCAACCGTCAGCCCAGCTGCGAAAGCGAGAACGGCGAGAAGTCCTCTATTGAGTGTGGATCGTTCGGATAAGCTTGCCGCGTTCTCTGCCCTTTGCATGGCAATAACCTTGGAGAATGGTAATGACGGCGACAAGCCATATCTCTTGCGCGCCGATTCAGCTCAGCTAAATTGCAGCGATGCCCCCTTCCGTTTCACTATTAGCATTGAGGGCGTTCGCCCATGTGGGGCAGCACGGCAGCGTGAAGCGCGCCGCTGCCGTCCAGGGCGTGACCCCAGGCGCGATCAGTCAGCAGGTCAAGCTTCTGGAGCAACGGCTTGGCGTGAAGCTTCTTGAGCGACGCAGTCGGGAGATTCGGCTGACGGCTGAGGGGCTTCGGCTCTTTGAGCCGCTTGCGAAGGGGTTTCAACAGATCGAGGATGCCGTTGGCCTCTTCGAGACCCGGCCCCAGGATCGGCATATTCTATCGGTCAGTACGACGGCATCCTTCGCTGCTTCCTGGCTCGTGCCCCGTCTCGGCCGGTTCTCCGACCGCCATCCGGGCATTCATGTCCGTGTGGACACGACCGCACGCCTCGCCGACCTGCGCAACGATGATGTGGACGTGGCGTTGCGCCACGGTCGCGGCGACTATCCCGGACTTGAAGCCTTCAAAATCATCGCGCCTCACCTCATCTGCGTGGGAAGCCCTGAGCTTGTTGCGAACGGTCCATCGATCGAGGGTATTGAGGATTGCCTTCGCTATCCGCTTCTTCAGGATCGTAATCGCTCGGTATGGCCAGCATGGTTCCGGGCGCATGGAGCGATGATCAGCGATACACAGGCACGCAGGGGCCCAAGCTTTGAGAACGACATGCTTTTGATCCGCGCGGCAATCGCCGGACAGGGATTGGCGCTCGTGCGCGACGTCTATGCCACCGATGAACTCGATGCCAAGCGCCTCTTTGCGGCTTTTGCAGAATCAGCCGCTACACCCGATTCCTATGAGGATGTTACTTTCGCTTGACGGATGTAGCTCCGACTGTCGGCCGGTCCGAGGTTGCGTCATTGCTCGCAGGATC
>NZ_JBEGDB010000687.1:0-643 GCF_043638955.1 Bradyrhizobium sp. 31Argb
CACGACCACTTCTTCGAGCTGGGCGGGCATTCGCTGTTGGCGGTGCAGCTGATGGAGCGGCTGCGGCGGCTGGCGCTGGGGGTCGAGGTGCGGACCTTGTTTGCAAAGCCCGTGCTGGCGGATCTGGCGGCGAGCCTTGGCCGTCATCAGGCGGTGGCGGTCCCGGCGAACCTGATTCCCGAGCAGAGTACGGCGATCACGCCAGAGATGCTGCCGCTGCTCGAGCTGACGCAGGAAGAGATCGAGCGGATCGTCGCCACGGTGCCGGGCGGGATCGGCAACACCCAGGACATTTATGGGTTGTCGCCGCTGCAGGACGGCATCCTGTTCCATCATCTGTTGGCGACAACGGGCGATCCCTACCTGCTGGTCTCGCAGATGGCGTTTGCCGATCGAGAGCTGTTGGAGCGCTATCTTGGTGCGGTTCAGCGGGTGGTGGATCGGCACGACATTCTGCGCACCTCGTTTGTCTGGGAAGGGCTGTCGCGCCCGGCCCAGGTGGTGTGGCGCCGCGCGCCGCTGGCGGTGACCGAGGTCGAGCTGGATGGCGCTGGTGGTCCCGGCCACGCGCAGCTCAGGGATCGGTTTGATCCGCGCCGGCAGCGCATCGAGCTTGGCCGGGCGCCGCTGTTGCGGTTTGTGA
>NZ_JBEGDB010000688.1:0-637 GCF_043638955.1 Bradyrhizobium sp. 31Argb
TGAGCGCGCGCCATCTGGCCTATGTGATCTACACCTCCGGCTCAACCGGCACCCCCAAGGGCGTCATGATCGAGCATCGCGGCCTGGTCAATCTGGGGCTGGCTCAGATCGGGCTTTTTGGCGTTGGTTTAAATAGCCGTGTCGTGCAGTTCGCTTCTCTCGGTTATGATGCCAGTGCTTGGGAGCTTGTCATGGCGTTTGGCTCAGGCGCCGCCTTGCATTTGCCGGCCGATGAACTCCGTCAAGCGAGTAACAAGCTATCGGATTATCTGCGAAGCGAAGCCATCACCCATGCGACGTTGCCTCCGGCCTTGCTCCAGGCAAGCGGTGATCTGGAATGTTTGGCGTCGCAGGTTCTCATTCTTGCTGGAGAGTTGCCAAAGGCTGAACTCATCCGGAGTCTGATCCCGGCATCAATTGTCAACGCCTATGGACCTACCGAAACGACGGTCTGTGCGACGACATGGAGCTGTCCGGATGGATTTGATGGAGCCATTGTCCCGATTGGCCGTCCGATTGCGAACACGCGGTTGTATCTTCTGGACGGTCATGGCGGGCCTGTTCCGTTCGGGGCGGCGGGTGAGCTTTACATTGGCGGGGCGGGAGTTGCGCGCGGCTATCTGAACCGGCCGGAGCT
>NZ_JBEGDB010000689.1:0-634 GCF_043638955.1 Bradyrhizobium sp. 31Argb
CTCCCGGACGCGCCAGCCCAACGAGGCCTCCTCAACAGAAAAAAAACGCTTCATTCCTCACGTTTTTCAGCAGACTGTTAGGGCTATCCGTCACTGTGATCGACGCCCGCAGCAGGCTTACTGTCCAAGGCGCTGGCTTCATTGCGCGACATCGGCTTTTTGGATGCTGCGCCGTCTGGCCAGATCACCTTTGCCGTATTCCATACCTTGGGATCCTCCATCGCTTCCCTGGACGAGATCGCCGAGACCGCCAATTTCATGGCTGGTGCAAAATATTTTCTGGTCAAGAACTTCATCAACGACACTCAGTTCTTCCAGTGGGACCAGTCGACCTACATCTCCTATTTCCACCGAATCAAGAACGCGACCGAGTTGACGATCCCTAAGCTCAATGAGATGGCCTATGAGCAAGTCGAAGTTGCTTCCGTCCCCTTCGTCGACTTCATAGCCAACAAGGGCCGGCACGACGAGGCCGCGAACTACTCGTTCGTGCTGCGCGGGTATGTCCGGCACTGGCTCGCCAATGTGTGGCGCGAATATGATCGCATCAACTTGACTGTGAGCGTCATCCGGCGACCACGCACTGAGGGCTGATCTGGTCGGCTAGGAAGATCTCGTGGATTGTTTCGTCACG
>NZ_JBEGDB010000690.1:0-628 GCF_043638955.1 Bradyrhizobium sp. 31Argb
GTGGCAAACGCCGGGCCAAGCGCCTTGAGTTGCTGCAACTGATCCCGTCGCTTCGCCATCGGTGCGGGCGTCGCAGCGGCTTGCGCAGCGGCCTGGGCCTGCTCCAGCGCCTTGAGCTGGTCCCGCACCAGCATCAGCCGGGCATGCTCGCGCTTCACTTCGGCCAGAAGCTGCGGCGGCAACGGCTGCCCTTGCCAGTCCCGCTGCTGCTCCAGCCAGGCGAGCCAGTTGCGCCGTCGCAGGGCCCCGACCGCCATGCCCAGCAGACGCAGCAGCGCCTTGATCCGGTTGGTATGGGCGGTCTGCTCCGTCACCAGTCGCTCGCGCTCGCGGCTGATCCGCCGGGCGTCCTCCTCGGCCACGCTCGGCACCCTGACGATCCGCACCACCCGCGGCTCGCCCCGCAAATAGGCCATCAAGGTGCGCAGCAGAAGCTCGCCGTCGATCCGGTCTGTCTTCGCCCGCCGCGACCGTTGCTCCACTGCAATGCTCGCCGGGTCGAACACGAAGTTCGTGATCCCAGCCGCTTCCAGCCGCCGGTGCAGCCAGAAGCCGTCATAGCCGGCCTCGTAGCAGCTCACCACCCGCGGCGCCGCGCCAAGCTTCGACGGCGCCCGCGCCTTGACCT
>NZ_JBEGDB010000691.1:0-610 GCF_043638955.1 Bradyrhizobium sp. 31Argb
GTGATGCAGGTGCTGCAAGCAGAGTGGGACCGGACGTTCTCCGAGACAAGCTTCGGCTTCCGGCCGGGGCACTCGGCGCATCAGGCGGTGGAACAGGCGCAGGCATATATCGCGTCCGGACACGCCGTCGTCGTGGACATCGATCTGGAAAAGTTCTTTGACCGGGTCAACCATGACATCCTGATGGGGCTGGTCGCCAAACGGGTGACTGATAAGCGGCTTCTGAAGCTCATCCGCAGCTTCTTGAATGCGGGGGTGATGGAGGGAGGGCTGGTCAGTCCGACGGAAGAGGGCATGCCGCAAGGCGGCCCGCTCTCGCCGCTGTTGTCGAACCTGATGCTGGATGTGCTGGACAAGGAATTGGAGAAGCGCGGTCATCACTTCGTGCGCTACGCCGACGACTGCAACATCTATGTGCGCGGTCAGCGGGCAGGCGAACGGGTGCTGGCGGGTATCGAGAAATTCCTTGAAAAGCGCCTCAAGCTCAAGGTCAACAAGGTCAAGAGCACGGTCGCCAAACCGAGTGTCCGCAAGTTCCTGGGCTTCAGCTTCACCGGCGGGCGATCGCCGCGACGGCGCATTGCGCCGCAGGCGCTCGCCCGCTTCAAGG
>NZ_JBEGDB010000692.1:0-602 GCF_043638955.1 Bradyrhizobium sp. 31Argb
GTCACCAGCAACCCACTTGAATGGCACAGACGCGGCTATTGCGCCTGCGATCATTCTCGTCGCGAGCTTCGGATTGGCAGCACCGAGCGTGGTGCCTATCTCTCGATGTTCTCACTCGATGACGAGACGCTCGAAAATCCTTGCGAGGCATTCTGACCAGCAAGGGTGATCCTCGAGCAATTGCTCTTCTCGGCGATCGTCGCCATTGACGGTCCGTGCTTTTGTGTTGAGCCGTGTCTGGTCCAAGACGTCGCTGTCCCAAGCCCGACAGTAAGACGGTAGTATTCAGTCAACGCAGCGAGAGGTGCGTTGTTTCTTTAAGAAAAGCCCGCAGAGCGCCATTGGCACGTCGGTTGCTTGAGATGCGCGAGTGATCCCTCACGACCACGATCGCGGCCCCTGTCTAAAGAGTTCGGATGGAATTTGCTCGATTGACCCAAATCAAAGCTGACAGGCGGCGGGAGGCCATCGGTATCCGTTCATAGTAGGCAATTAGCTGATGCGCGAATCGTACAAACTTGGAGAGGCATTGGGGCAGCGAGAGGAGCTCAAAGCCAAGCTCTTCCACGTTCAATCGGATGGAGCTCGGCGTGACTCGGACG
>NZ_JBEGDB010000693.1:0-590 GCF_043638955.1 Bradyrhizobium sp. 31Argb
CGCCCCGAACGGCACCGGCGCCCCATGACCGTCCAGCAGATACACCCGCGTGTTCGCAATCGGACGGCCAATCGGGATGTTGCTGGGTAGAGATGGCTCTCTCGGAATGTCATAGAAGATACAACCGACAACTGCTTCAGTTGGGCCGTACTCGTTCACCATTCTCACCGTGGGCTGGATCCTGCGCCACGACTCCACTGTCGAATGCGACAGCGCTTCACCGCCGATGATAAGCAATCCAACGCGGCTCGGCGCCGAGTCCGCCAGCATCTGTTGCCCAAGAGCATTCAGATGGCTCGGGGTAATATTGACGATCCCGCAGTCCGAGCGGATCGTTGCTTTGAGTCCCTCGACCTCATCTCCCTCCTTTATAAGGAATGCATGGCCACCACAGATCAGAGGCGCAAACAGGCTGTTGATTGTCGCATCGAAGACCAGAGGCGAGGAAATCACGGAGGATGATCTGGGAGCGTACGCATCGCGGGCCCAGGAGAGATAATTGACCAAGCTCCGATGCTCGACCATGACGCCCTTGGGCGTGCCTGTGGATCCCGAGGTGTAGATCACGTAGGCGAGATGGCGGGAGGTGA
>NZ_JBEGDB010000694.1:0-581 GCF_043638955.1 Bradyrhizobium sp. 31Argb
TCCTCCTTGCCGACCAGTTGACCTGTTACCCATGTCGCCGGTCTATTCTGTTACCCATGTAGCCGGTCAGGACCCCCCGTCCCCTCTTCCCTAAAGGGGGCGAAAATAAACGTCCTGCTACGCGCTTTGCGGCCGATCAGCCGCCCAGCAAGGCGGAATCAGGTGGGGGAGTTTGAGGTGACCTCACCCGGGGGATTTTGACCGACCGTCGGGGCATCATGGCATCAACCAAGCGCATGATAAGACTGTCCAGCCGCGGGACAGAGTCGGACAGAAGGCCCAGAGCGAGTCCGAGACTGCTGCTGATGGCGGCAACCGAGATGCCCACGACCAGCGAAACCCGTGCGCCGTATATCACACGAGAATAGACGTCCCGGCCGACCATATCCGTTCCGAACCAATGCACCGCGCTGGGAGGCTTCAAGCCCGTCGATCGGGGCGAAGATAGTGGGATCCGTTGTTCCCAAGACGGCCTCAACCTCGAGCCTTGCTGAGCTATGCGGGATTTTGGGTGATGAGGTGATCAGGCGGCGTGGTTTGCCGGCATTTGGATGACCTCGATGCCGTCGTTGAATCTGACA
>NZ_JBEGDB010000695.1:0-576 GCF_043638955.1 Bradyrhizobium sp. 31Argb
GTAACCGGCATGAGGCCCCCACCTAGCCATCCTTCGGCTTGCGCGCGATACAGCCTGGCATGAGCGGATCGGTGGAGGTGTAACGATGGCAAATGCCATGCTTGATGCCAGGCAGGAAGGTGACTCCTATCGTCGCGTCGAGGTGATCACTGGGGAGCGCCGACGGCGACGGTGGACGGGCGAGGAGAAGGCCCGGATCGTGGCGGAGAGCTTTGAGGAGGGTGCGAACATCTCCGAGGTGGCGCGGCGCAATGGGGTTTCCCGCGGGCTGCTTACGGTGTGGCGACGCCAAGTTGCGGCGGCGGTAGCGGGCAAGGCGCCAAGCTTCGTGCCGATCCAAATTGGTGCCGAGAGCGGTGGCGGGACAGCTGGCGAGTCCGAGCGTATTTCGCCGGTACAGACGAAGCCTTTGGAGATCGCCGCGCCGCCGGCCAAGGTCTGCGGGGTGGTCGAGATCGAGGTGAACGGGGCGCGCATCCGGGTCGAGTCGGGCGTGGAGCTGGCGACCCTGTCGACGGTGCTGGCGGCGCTTCGGGGGATCCGGTGATTGCACTACGGTCTGACCTCAAGGTGGTG
>NZ_JBEGDB010000696.1:0-566 GCF_043638955.1 Bradyrhizobium sp. 31Argb
TCAACCGGCACCCCCAAGGGCGTCATGATCGAGCATGCGAGCACCGTGAACCTGCTGCATTGGAGCAGCGGCGTGTTTGCGGAATCAGAGACCAGCCGCATGCTGTTCTCCACCTCGATCAGTTTTGATCTGTCGGTCTATGAGTGCTTCGTTCCGCTGTCACAAGGAAGCACGCTTTATCTTGTCGAGAGTGCGTTGACGCTGGCGCAGACGTCCTTGGATGTCTCCTTGATCAACACAGTTCCCTCGGCGATCGCCTCTCTGGTCGATAACAAAGCCGTGCCGCCCTCGACAAGCGTCATCAATTTGGCGGGCGAGCGGCTGAAGGCAGGCCTCATAGAGAAGGCTTTCGAGGGCAGTCGCGTCGAGAAGATCTGCAATCTGTACGCTCCTTCGGAAACCACGACGTACTCGACCTGGATTTGCATGCGACGGGGAGAGACTGTCGTCGAGACGATTGGCCGTCCGATTGCGAACACGCGGGTGTATCTGCTGGACGGTCATGGCGGGCCGGTTCCGTTCGGGGCGGCGGGTGAGCTTTACATTGGCGGGGCGGGAGTTGCGCG
>NZ_JBEGDB010000069.1:0-31854 GCF_043638955.1 Bradyrhizobium sp. 31Argb
CCTCGTTTGAGATTTCGACAACCTCATTCTGGCACAACTGATGCCGTAGGGGGCCGTCCACCCCATCAACCACAGGACTTCGTCGTGTGCTCCGCTGCAACCGCTTGCTCGCGCCACAACAACTCCCTGTGGTTATGGGTCCCGTCTTTCGACGGGACGACAGCGGTGCGAGGTTCAACGGGATCGTAGGATGGGTAGAGCGAAGCGAAACCCATCATCGCACAACTTGCTCCATCGCGATGGGTTTCGCTTCGCTCTACCCATCCTACGAAATCACTGTTTGACAATGAAATCGGAACCCAATCGCCCTCATGGCGAGCAACGCCCCTACGCCGCCGCCCGCCGCCGTTCGCGCAGCGCTGCGCCGAAGGCTTCGAACAGCTTTTTGTTGATCGGGTTGCGCTGCGGGTCGTACTCCGCATGCCACTGCACCCCGAGTGCAAAGCCTGGCGCGTCGGCGATGCGGATCGCCTCGATGGTGCCGTCCTCGGCGACGCCTTCGATCACGACGCGTTCGCCGGGCTCCAGGATGCCCTGCCCGTGCAGCGAATTGACGCGGATTGTCTCGCAGCCCAGGAGCTTCACGAACACGCCGCCCGGCGTGAGCGTCACGTCATGCCGGTCGGCGAACACGACCAGCGGGTCCGGATGGATCTCGCCGTTGTCCAGCCGCGGCATGCGATGGTTCATGCGTCCCGGCAGTTCGCGAATCTCGGGATGCAGCGAGCCGCCAAAGGCGACGTTCATCTCCTGCAGGCCGCGACAGATGCCGAACAGCGGAATGCCGCGCGCGACGCAGGCTTCCGACAACGCCAGCGCAACCTCGTCACGATGGATGTCATAAGGCTCGTGACTGATATGCGGCTCGCACTTGAAGCGGGTCGGGTGGACATTGGCCCGCGCCCCGGTCAGGACCACGCCGTCGACCACGTCGAGCAAGGCGCCGACGTCGGTAATCTCCGGCGAACCGGCGAACATCAGCGGAACGGCGCCCGCGACATCGGTGATCGCGCGCAGGTTGCGCTCCCCAACCATCTGAACCGTGAAACGATCTTCGATGCGATGGGCGTTTCCAATCACGCCGACCACGGGCCGTCTCATTGCTCAGTGTCTCGCGTAGGAATGATTTTCTATGTTTGCCATGGTTCCAGAGGGATAATGCCCCCGACCGGACCATGGATCAACAGATTATGCTGGCGGAGCACATCGGCGCGGGACGCAGGCGCGGCGGCCTGCCGCCATCCCGCGGGAAGGCCTGCCGGCGGGCGGCGGCAAACCGGCGCGCGTGCGGCGGCTTGATCCCGGCAGGATTTTGGCGACAAGGTGAGAACAATCCATGCGCGAAGGAATCAATGTGAGACTACCGGGCGGCGACCATCTTCAGGCTCGCAACGACTTGGCGTGGGCGATCAGCGTCGGCGGCATCGGCATCGTGATGTTCGCGGCGCTGCTCGCGCTCGCCTGGCAATATGCGGCGACGCTGTTCCTGATCTTCGCCGGGGTCCTGCTCGGCGTAGCTCTCAACGCCCTCACCAACCTGCTCGGCCATGGCGTCAAGCTGCCCCATGCGCTTCGGCTGACCATCGTCTGTCTGGCGCTGGCGGCGCTGCTGTCGGGCGTCGTCTTCCTCGGCGGGGCCACCATCGCCGAGCAGGCTTCCGCGCTCAGCGACACCATCAAGTCGCAACTGGTGAACGTGAAGTCCTTCCTCGAGAGCCACGGTATCGACACCAGCTACCTCGATTTCAGCAACCAGGCCGCCGCACCGACCGACTCGTCGACGCCGACGACCCCAGGCGCCGCGGCGACCCATAGTCTTCCGAGCGCCGGAGCGCTCGCATCCAGCGGCGGCGCGATCATCAGCCAGACCCTCAAGGTGCTGCTCGGCACTGTCAGCGCGGTCGGCAACTTCTTCATCGTGATGTTTCTCGGGCTTGCGTTTGCCACCCAGCCCAGCATCTACCGCGCCGGGCTGTTGTTCGTGATGCCGGCCAGGCACCGCGAGCAAGCCACCATCATCGTCGACCGCATCGGCGACACGCTGGAGCGCTGGCTGATCGCCCAGATCATCACCATGGGCGCGGTGTTCTTCGTCACCTGGATCGGGCTCTCGATCATCGGCATCCAGAGTTCGTTCATCCTGGGCATCCAGGCCGGCCTGCTCGCCTTCATTCCGACGGTGGGCGCGATCCTGGGCGGATTGATCGTGGTGCTCGCGAGCCTTGCCTCGGGCTGGATCGCAGCGCTCTCCGCCTTCGTGCTGTTCCTCGGCGTGCACGCGATGGAGAGCTACGTGCTGACCCCGATCATCCAGCGGCAGGCGCTGGATATTCCGCCTGCCACGCTGTTTGCGTTCCAGATCCTGCTCGGGGTGGTGTTCGGCGTCTGGGGGCTCGCGCTTGCGCTCCCCCTGATGGCGATCGCCAAGGTGATGATCGACCACTTCAAGGCCGAGGAGCCGCCGGTGGCGGCGTGAGGTGGCCTCAGGCCGTCACGACGATCTCGGTGTGCTCGACCTCCGGCGGCGCGGCAAAGAACGGCCCGACCAGGGCGCGCCAGGCGGCGAAGTCTTCCGAGCCGCGGAAATCGACGGTGTGGTTTTCGAGCGTCTCCCACTTCGCAACCAGCCGGTAGCGCGACGGCTTCTCGATCGACTTGTGCAATTCGAACCCCTTGCCGCCCTTGGCGCGCAGAAACAGCGGCCGCGCCTTCTCCACTGCGGCTTCGAAATCCTTCTCGCTGCCGGGCTTGACGTCGATAAGTGCAATTTCGGTGACCATTGGGCTTCTCCCTGGAAAGGGCCCGTCTCTAGCCCAGTCTATGGAAAAGAAAAAGGCGCCTCGCGGCGCCCTCACCGATACGGGATGTACCGTTACCTAATTGAACACGAGCACCGTGCCGAGGATCATCAGCGCGATGCCCAGGAACATCAGCATTGGCCAGGGGCTGCGCGGGCGGCCGTAGCGGCCTTGGGCGCGGCGCTCGGCGATCAGCGCGGTCTCGTATTCAGCCGAGCTCGAGAACAGGCAGGCGAACCCGCCGCGGGCGGTGGCGGCGGCAGCTTCGAGCGACAGCAGGGCGGATTGAGCGTTGTGAAGGCGGGTCGATTCCATACCCGGAATGATAGGAATCGAATGGTAAATGAAATCCTACCGACGTCGCTCAAATCGCTCTCACGCCGCGATCGGCGTCTCGCGCGCCTGCGGTGCGAGACCGGCAGTCTTGCGCCGCCAGTTCTCCAGCGACAGCGGCAACTCTTCCGCGGCCTCGACGCGGTTGCGGCCGCCGCGCTTGGCCTGGTAGAGCGCGGTGTCGGCGGCCGCCAGCAGCACCTCGAGCTCGGTGCCCGCCGGCCCGCCGGCAACACCGATGCTCACGGTGGTGTCGACAGAGCCTTCGTCGCAGACGATGCCGGAGGCCTGGAAGCACTCGCGCACGCGCTCGGCGGCGATCACGCCCTCCTCCAGCGAGCACGGCAGCAGCGCCGCGAATTCCTCGCCGCCAATGCGGCCGGAGAGATCGCTGATGCGGAGGTTGTTGACGACGACGGCCGAGAACAATTTCAGGATCTCGTCGCCGGCGGGATGGCCGAAGCGGTCGTTGATCGATTTGAAGTGGTCGATATCGAAGATCATCACCGTCACCGGACGGCCGGCATTGGCCTCGCGCTCGATCACCCGCGTGCAGGCCTCGGCAAAGCCGCGGCGGTTGAACATGCCGGTCAGGGGATCCATCGAGGCCGCCGTCTTGTGCGCGGTCACCTCGCGGTCCGATACCAGCATGAAGATCACGAACACCGTGCCTATCGCATAGAGGATGAGCTCGACCGAGAACACCGTCACCCAGGTGCTGCTGCCGAAGGCCGCATCGTGCGGGCGCAGGAAACTGCCGACCAAAATCGGCAGCAGCAGCACGCAGCCGTGCAGCGCGGGCACCGCGAGCGCGGGCCAGCGCCGCTGCGTCGCGCGCCGCCGCTCGCGCCACAATTCGGCTGCCGTGAGGCATGCGTAGATCGCGATGATGGCAGCGCCGATGGTCAGCTTCAGCGTGGGCAGCTCGGGCGGCAAGGCCAGCGCGGCGCCGACCCATCCGATCGCGCCGAGCACAAGACCGGCGATATTCGGCTTGCGGCCATGAAACACGCGTGCCGCGTTCCACACCATGCCGCAGGCAATGAAGCCCGCTGCATTCAGCGCCAGCGAGGCGATTTCGCCAAGCATCGAGCCCGCGATGGTCGATGCCGCCACCGCGGCAGCACCGAGAAGATACGCGCTGCCCCACCACTTCAACGCCGGAATCTTCTCCTGATTGCCGAAGAACAACAACATGGCGCCGAGCATTCCGGCCACCATTGTGGCAAACAGATAAAGCGTCGAAATATCGAACGACATGAGCCCCGCCTGGTGCGTGTGATGAAAGCGTGTGATGCCACGTTCTCAAGGGCGCGATCCGAAAAGGATAGCGCGCCGTTAATGCTGCTCAGGCTATGCGTGGCGTGTTGGCAATCCGTTTGCGCGCACACAAAAGTTTTCGGGAAAAACTGCGACAATTGATGTGCAAAGGCGCAGCAAAAAGGGCGCCTCGCGGCGCCCTTCGCAATTGGTGCAAATTGCAGTGAAGCGGTTAGCGCTTCGAGAACTGGAACGACTTGCGCGCCTTGGCGCGGCCGTACTTCTTGCGCTCGACCGTACGCGAGTCGCGGGTGAGGAAGCCGCCCTTCTTCAGGACACCGCGCAATTCCGGTTCGAAATTGGTCAGCGCCTTGGAGAGGCCGTGGCGCACCGCACCGGCCTGGCCGGACAGGCCGCCCCCGGTGACCGTGCAGATCACGTCATACTGGCCGGCGCGGGCGGCGGCGACCAGCGGCTGCTGGATCATCATCCGCAGCACCGCACGGGCGAAATAGACTTCGACGTCGCGGGTGTTGACGGAGATCTTGCCGGAGCCGGGCTTGACCCAGACGCGGGCAACCGCGTCCTTGCGCTTGCCGGTGGCGTAAGCGCGGCCGTACTTGTCGATCTTCTTCACATATTTCGGCGCCTCGGGAGCCGCCGGCTTGAGCTGCGCAAGCTGCTCGAGAGACTGCATGGTATCGGACATCTTATGCGGCCCTCATGTTCTTGCGGTTCTGCGAGGCGAAATCGATCTTCTCAGGGTTCTGCGCTTCGTGCGGATGCTCGGCGCCGGGATAGACGCGCAGATTGCCCATCTGCATACGGCCGAGCGGGCCGCGCGGGATCATGCGCTCGATGGCCTTCTCGACCACGCGCTCGGGGAAACGACCCTCGAGGATCTGCTTCGCGCTGCGCTCCTTGATGCCGCCGATATAGCCGGTGTGCTTGTGATAGACCTTCTGGTCGCGCTTGCGACCGGTCAGCACGACATGGGCGGCGTTGACGATGATGACGTTGTCGCCGCAATCGACATGCGGCGTGTAGGTGGGCAGGTGCTTGCCGCGCAGGCGCATCGCGACCATGGTGGCAAGCCGGCCGACGACCACGCCCTTGGCGTCGATCACGACCCACTTCTTCTGCACCTCGGCGGGCTTGGCCGAAAAGGTTTTCATGTGAGCTGTCCGTGGAAAGGAGTTTTCGGCGCAAAACGCTGCGCCGGATTGGCGGCTTTCTAGAGAAGCGAATGAAATTCGTCAACGCCGACCGGAGCGATTTATTCCAGTTAAAACAATACCTTAAAAATAAGGTGCAATAATACCTTCAGAAACTCTATTTATTTGGAATGGAATAGGTCGCCGTCACATGCGCTATCGGATCCGGAGAATCGCCCGAAAGCAGGTTGACCTCCCCGACCGCCAGCCGCTTGCCGAGCTTCAGCAGCCTACCCGCCGCCAGCACGTCCCGCCCCGGCTGGCCCTTACGGAGGAAATTGATGTTGAGATTGGTGGTGACCGCCAGGCCAACCGGGCCGATCGCCGACAGCACCACCACATACATCGCGAAATCGGCCAGCGCCATCAGCGTGGGGCCCGAGACCGTGCCGCCCGGCCGCAGCATCCGCTCGCTGTAGCGCTGGCGCAGAAGACAGGCCTCGCCGTCGGCGCTCTCGATGACGACGTCGTTCCCGCTGAAGGCCTGGGGAAACTCCTCGCGGAGGAACTTCTCCAGTTCAGCCACGCTCATTTTCGCCGGTGCCATGCCGTCCCCGCCCTCGATTCAGTCCGCGTGTTACATTAAGTTGCGGCCAAGCCTTAATTGACAAAAAGCCTTAGTGGAAATCTGGAGATGCCCCAAGCCGCCCGTGCCGTCGCGCCGCAATCGCCGATCCTCCTGCGCGAGCAGGTCGGCAGTATCGCCGTGCTGACGCTCAACCGACCCGCCGCGCGCAACAGTCTCTCCGAAGGCCTGATCGCCGAGCTGCATGGCGCGCTCAAGGAGATTCATGACGACCGAGCCGTGCGCGGCGTCGTCATTGCCGCCAACGGTCCGGCCTTCTCGGCCGGCCACGACATCAAGGAACTCACCGCGCGCCGCAGCGACGCCGATCGCGGCCGCGCCTATTTCGCTGAGATCATGAATGCCTGCAGCGCCATGATGCAGGCGGTCGTGCACCTGCCGAAGCCGGTGGTCGCTTCCGTCCAGGGCATCGCGACCGCTGCCGGCTGCCAGCTTGTCGCAAGCTGCGATCTCGCGGTCGCCTCTGAGAATGCGGCCTTCGCGACACCCGGCGTCGATATCGGCCTGTTCTGCTCGACGCCGATGGTGGCGCTGTCGCGCAATGTCCCGCGCAAGCAGGCCATGGAGATGCTGCTCACGGGCGAGCCGATCTCGGCCACGACCGCGCAGGCCATCGGCCTCATCAACCGCGTCGTGCCTGTCGGCACCGAACGCGAGGCCGCGATTGCGCTGGCGCAAAAAGTGGCGCTGAAATCCGCCTATACTGTGAAACTCGGCAAGGAAGCGTTCTACCGCCAGGCCGAGATGACCTTGGCCGAGGCCTATCACTACGCCGCCGAGGTGATGACCGAAAACATGATGGCGCGCGACGCCGAGGAAGGCATCGGCGCCTTCATCGAGAAGCGCGAGCCGAAATGGCAGGATAGATAGTTCCCGTCATTGCGAGCGAAGCGAAGCAATCCATCTCTCCGCTTGCTGAAGCGTGGATTGCTTCGTCGCTTCGCTCCTCGCAATGACGTACTCGACATATGGACTAGATAAAGACTAGCGATGAACCACGACACCTACCCCGATAATTACATCCGCGGCATCCTCAACAGCGTGAAGTTGATCGCGATGGTCGGCGCTTCGCCGGTCAACGTGCGGCCGAGCTATTTCGCCTTCAAATATCTGGCGGAGCGCGGCTACGATATGATCCCGGTCAATCCCGGCCATGTCGGCAAGAGCCTGCTCGGCAAGCCCTTCGTCGCGTCGCTCGCCGACATCGGACGTCCGATCGACATGGTCGACATCTTCCGCAACTCGAGCCACATCATGCCGGTTGTCGAGGAGGCGCTCAGGCTGTCGCCATTGCCGAAGGTGATCTGGATGCAGCTCGGCGCGCGTGATGATGCAGCCGCGGCAAAGGCCGAAGCTGTTGGCATCAAGGTCGTCATGAACCGCTGCCCGAAAATCGAATACGGCCGGCTGTCGTCGGAGATTTCCTGGATGGGCGTCAATTCGCGGACGCTGAGCTCGAAGCGCGCGCCGATGCCGACGCAGGGCATGCGGCTGTCACTCAATCGGATGAGCGTCGGCGGCGGCGAAACGGCGGCTTCCGATCGCGCCGCGAAAAACAAGACCGAACTTTCGTAATGCGATCGCGAAACGTTCGTTTCGATATCGCGGCATAACGAAGCACGGACTTTCCAACACCAAACGCGACGACGAACTCGCCTTGACGACCGACGCGGCTGCCATCAGCATGCCGCGCATTTTATTTCCGACTTAAACACAGGACACTCAGAATGACCGATCGCCTTCCGGGATTTTCGACCCTCGCCGTGCATGCCGGTGCGCAGCCCGATCCCACCACCGGCGCGCGGGCGACGCCGATCTATCAGACGACGTCATTCGTGTTCAACGATGCCGACCATGCGGCCTCGCTGTTCGGCCTGCAGTCGTTCGGCAACATCTATACCCGCATCGGCAACCCGACCAATGCGGTGCTGGAGGAGCGCGTCGCCGCACTCGAAGGCGGCACCGCGGCGCTCGCGGTCGCCTCGGGACACGCCGCGCAGGTCGTGGTGCTGCAGCAATTGATGAAGCCCGGCGACGAGATCATCGCCGCGCGAAAACTCTATGGCGGCTCGATCAACCAGTTCACCCACGCCTTCAAGAGCTTTGGCTGGAACGTCGCCTGGGCCGATCCGGACGAGATCGAAAGCTTCGAGCGCGCGGTGACGCCGCACACCAAGGCGATCTTCATCGAATCGATCGCCAATCCCTCCGGCAGCGTCACCGATATCGAGGCGATCGCTGCGGTGGCGCGCAAGGCCGGCGTGCCGCTGATCGTCGACAACACGCTGGCAACGCCATATCTGATCAAGCCGATCGACCACGGCGCCGACATCGTCGTGCACTCGCTGACCAAGTTCCTGGGCGGCCACGGCAACTCGCTCGGCGGCGTCATCGTCGATGCCGGCACCTTCGACTGGTCGAAAGACAACAAATATCCGATGCTGAGCGAGCCGCGGCCGGAATATCACGGCATCAAGATCCAGGAGACGTTCGGCAATTTCGCCTTCGCGATCGCCTGCCGCGTGCTCGGCTTGCGCGATCTCGGCCCGGCGCTGTCGCCGTTCAACGCCTTCATGATCCTGACCGGCATCGAGACGCTGCCGCTGCGCATGCAGAAGCATTGCGACAACGCGAAAGCGGTCGCGGAATTCCTGGCCGGCCATCCCGCGGTGGCGTCGGTGAATTACGCGGGGCTACCCAGCGACAAGTACAACAATCTTGCGCGCAAATATGCGCCGAAAGGCGCGGGCGCCGTGTTCACCTTCAGCCTCAAGGGCGGCTATGACGCCGGCGTCAACCTGGTGTCGAACCTGAGATTGTTCTCGCACCTCGCCAATGTCGGCGATACCCGCTCGCTGGTGATCCACCCGGCCTCCACCACCCACAGCCAGCTCGACGATGCCGCGAAGATCAAGTCTGGCGCAGCCCCGGACGTGGTTCGGCTTTCGATCGGCATCGAGGACAAGGACGACCTGATCGCCGACCTCGATCAGGCGCTGAGGGCTTGATCGCGCGCGACGCAAAATGACGCGGTCGTCATGCCCGGGCTTGTCCCGGGCATCCACCCCTTTGCGACCATGCAAGTCTCGTGGATGGCCGGGACAAGCGCGGCCACGACGGCCAAGCCATTTCATCTGATGTCGCGGGCCTCTCATTAACGGTCATTCCGCTATAAGGTGGCAATTCTGTCGCCCTCTCGATTCGGAGACGACGATGCTGCGCCCGATATTGTTCTCTTCGATCGCCCTGTTTGCGATTGATGCCGCCGTTGCCGCCGATGGCCCGGTTGCAACCAAGCGCGCGGCCTACCGCGCCGCCCGCCAACTGCCACCCGGCCTGCCGCGCCCGCACTACAAGTACCGGACGTCAGTGACGTCGGCCCCCTATGCCCGCCGCGGTCGCCAGATCGTCGTACAGGATCCGGACGTGCTGTTCACGCCGGCCGCCGTGGTGCCTTACGTGCCGTTCGTCAATGGCGAGCCGATCCTGCCGGGCTCGTCGAGCCTGCCCGGCTATTACGGCAATCACTTCTCCTACAGCTATGACGGTCCCTATTATGGGGGGCCCTACTACGGCGGTCCTTACTGGAATCGCCTGCCGTACGCCTGCGGCGTTTACGGCTATTGCTAGCCGCGACAGGACATCCGCGTGGCAAAGGCACCGCGAAAAGCCGAAACATCGATCGACGCGACCACCGCTGACCTCGTCGCCGTTCTGGTCGCGGTGACCGAGGGCGAGCCCAAGATCATGACGATCGCGAATGCGACCGCGCTGCCGAGCGGTCCGTTCCAGTTCGGGCACCGCTCACTGCAGACCGGCCTGCGGGCCTGGGTCGAGGCGCAGACCGGACACCCGCTCGGCTATGTCGAGCAACTCTATACCTTCGCCGACCACGGGCGCACCGGCGACGCCAGGGCGCCGCATCGCATCTCGATCAGCTATCTGGGTCTCACCCGCGAGGACCAGGTCAGGGAGGATTCCCAGGCTCATTGGTCCGGCTGGTATGAGTATTTCCCGTGGGAAGATCATCGCGCCGGAACCCCGCCCCTGATCGCAAAGATCGTGGCGCCCAAGCTGCGCGCCTGGGCAAAATCGGCGGAGAGCACCTCCGTGCAGAAGGCCCGCTCGCAGCGCGCCGCCATCACCTTCGGCCTCGATGACCGCGCATGGAATGAGGAACTGGTGCTGCAGCGTTACGAGCTGCTCTACGAGGCCTCCCTGATCCCCGAAGCGGTTCGGGACAAGCGCGCCGGAGAAGCCGCAGTGCCCGGCCGCGCCATGATATCGGATCATCGCCGCATTCTGGCCACCGGCATCGCGCGGCTGCGTGCCAAGATCAAATACCGGCCGGTCGTCTTCGAGCTGATGCCGGCCGAATTCACCCTGCTGCAACTGCAACACAGTGTTGAGGCCCTTGCAGGCCGCACTGTGCACAAACAGAATTTTCGGCGCCTGATCGAGCAGCAGGAACTCGTTGAAGAAACAGGCGCAATGGCCGCCGAGACGGTCGGCCGCCCCGCCAAGCTGTTCCGCTTCCGTCACGGTGTCGTGGCCGAACGGGCCGTCGCCGGCACCAAGCTCCCGCTCTCGCGCTCTTGACTTCCCTTATGCTCAGGATAAGTATAATGCGAAATATACTCAAGGAGAGCATAAATGGCTGCCACCTCATCCGGTGCGCTCGCGCGCACTGCGCCGCTCTATGACCGCGTCAAACGCGTAATCCCGCCGTTCGAATGGGCGACTTTCGCGGATGACGTCGACGCCATCCTCGACCTCAAGCGCAAGCGCAACGCCGTGGTGCTGGCGCACAACTATCAGACGCCGGAAATCTTCCATGGCGTCGCCGATATCGTCGGCGACAGCCTCATGCTCGCGCGCGAGGCGACCAAGGTCGATGCCGATATCATCGTGCTCGCCGGCGTGCACTTCATGGCCGAGACGGCCAAGCTGCTCAATCCCGCGAAGACCGTGCTGATCCCCGACCTCGAGGCCGGCTGCTCGCTCGCGGAGTCCATCACGGCAGCCGATGTACGGCTGATGCGCAAGCGCTATCCAGGTGCTCCCATCGTCACCTATGTCAATACATCGGCCGCTGTCAAAGCGGAGTCCGATATCTGCTGCACCTCCGGCAATGCACTCGCGGTTGTGCAATCGCTTGGCGCCGAACATGTCATCATGCTGCCGGACGAATATCTGGCGCAGAACATCGCCGCGCAGACCAAGGTGAAGATCACGGCCTGGAAGGGCCATTGCGAAGTGCATGAGCTGTTCAATGCCGAAGATGTGCGCCAGCTTCGCGAGAATCATCCCGGCGTCACCATTCTGGCGCATCCGGAATGCCCGCCCGAGGTGGTGGCGGAGGCTGATTTTTCGGGCTCCACCGCAGCCATGTCCGGCTTTGTCGGCAAGGAGCATCCGGCGCGCGTAGTGCTGCTGACGGAATGCTCGATGAGCGACAACGTCGCGGTGCTCCATCCCGACGTCGAGTTCATCCGCCCCTGCAACCTCTGCCCGCACATGAAGCGGATCACGCTCAAGAACATCCGCCATGCGCTCGAGACCAATGAGCACGAGGTCACGATCGACCCTGGTATCGCCGACCGCGCGCGGCGTTCCGTCGAAAGGATGCTGGCGCTATGAGTACGGATGTTTCAGCGCTGGCCGGACAACCAATCATCATCGGAGGCGGCGCCGCCGGATTGATGACGGCGCTACAGCTCGCGCCCGCACCGGTCGTGCTGCTGTCGAAATCGCCGCTCGGGGCGGAGGCCTCCAGCATGTGGGCCCAAGGCGGGCTCGCGGCGGCAGTCGGCGACGACGACGCCCCTGCCCTGCATCTGCACGACACCATCGCCGCCGGCGCCGGCCTTTGCGACGAAGAAGCCGCTAGCCGCATCGTGAATGCGGCGCCGGCTGCTGTCGAGCGTCTCGCGCGGATCGGCGTCGGCTTTGACCGCAGGCCAGATGGGGGCTGGCAGCTTGGGCTCGAGGCCGCGCACAGCCGCAAGCGGATCGTTCACGCCACCGGCGACGGTACCGGGCGCGAGATCATGCGCGCACTGATCGCCGCCGTGCGCCGCTGCCCGTCGATCACGCTGCTCGAGGGTTTTGAGGCCCGCCAACTCATCGTCGAAGACAATGCGATCAAGGGCGTGCTCGCTGCGAACGAGCATGGCTCGCTCGTCATTCCGACCAACCGCGTCGTGCTGGCAACCGGCGGCATCGGCGGCCTGTTCCAGGACAGCACCAATCCGATGGGCTGTTTCGGCCAGGGGCTTGCGCTCGCGGCCCGTGCCGGCGCCGTCCTTTCCGACCTCGAATTCATCCAGTTTCACCCCACCGCCTTCGACGGACCGTCGCGACCGATGCCGCTGCTGACCGAAGCGATCCGCGGCGACGGCGCGATCCTGATTGACGAGACCGGGCAGCGCTTCATGGCGAACGAACCGGGCGCCGAGCTCGCGCCGCGCGACATCGTGGCGCGCGCAGTCTGGCGCCGTCGCGCGGAAGGACATCGCGTCTTCCTCGATGCACGACGGCACCCGGGCAAGGATTTCGCACAGCGCTATCCCGTCATCAGCGCATTCTGCAGGATGGCCGGGATCGATCCGGCTGACGATCCGATCCCCGTGCGTCCGGCAGCGCATTATCACATGGGCGGAATCGCCGTTGACGGCGAAGGCCGCAGCACGGTGACCGGCTTGTGGGCCTGCGGTGAGGTCAGCCGCACCGGCCTGCACGGCGCCAACCGGCTCGCCAGCAATTCGCTGATGGAAGCCATCGTCTGCGCGCAATGGGTCGCCGAGAGCGTCAATGCCGTGCCTGGCAGCGCTACTGCTCCGCGCGCGCCGACCGCACTGCCGCCCGCATCCGATCTATCGATGGTGCGGCCGTTCGTATCGCAGGCCCTCGGCGTGCTCCGCGATCGGCCCTCGATCGAGCGCGCCATTCGCAATCTCTATCCGATGGCCAGGGGGAACGGCGCCACCGCCGATCCGGCGCTGGTCGGATTGATGATCGCTGTCGCTGCGTTAAGGCGCGAGGAAAGCCGCGGCGGCCACTACCGCACCGACTTTCCGGACACCTTGCCGAAGGGCGTGCCCTCCACCTTCACCCTCGCGGAAGCGCTCAGCGTCGCCGGCGAGATCATCGAATCCGAACTGCCGGTCAGGAGCGTTCAGTCGTGACGTCAAATCCTCTTCTGCCCCTGATGTACGAACCCCTGGTGCGGACCGCGCTGCTTGAGGATCTCGGCCGCGCGGGCGACATCACAGCGGACGCGATCGTGCCCGCCGACCAGCGCGCTTCGCTCGCGTTGCGTGCGCGCCAGCCGGGCGTCATCGCCGGCCTCGACGTGGCGCGCTGCGCCTTTCAGACGATTTCGCCAGCGATCCAGATCGAGGTCGAACGGCCCGATGGTAGCGTCGTCGTCCCCGGCGACACGATTGCAACCATCAACGGCCCAGCGCGCGCGCTGCTGACGGGCGAGCGGACCGCACTCAATTTCCTCTGCCACCTCAGCGGCGTCGCAACGGCAACGGCCTCGTTGGTTACTGCCGTGAACGGTACGCGCGCGCAGATCGTCTGCACCCGCAAGACCACGCCCGGCCTGCGCGCGCTGGAAAAATACGCGGTGCGCGCCGGCGGCGGCAGCAATCACCGTTTCGGTCTGGACGATGCCGTCCTGATCAAGGACAACCACATCGCGCTTGCCGGCGGCATCCGCACCGCGATCGAACGCGCCAAGGCGCATGTCGGCCATCTCGTCAAGATCGAGGTCGAAGTCGACACGCTGGCGCAGCTCGAAGAAGCGCTGGCGCTCGGGATCGACGCGGTCCTGCTCGACAACATGACGGTCGACGATCTCAGGCAGGCCGTGGCGATGGCCCGCGGCAAGGTGATCACGGAAGCATCGGGCCGCATCACGGCAACGACTGCGCCCGCGATCGCGGCGACCGGCGTCGACCTCATTTCCGTCGGCTGGGTCACGCACTCCTCGGCTGCGCTCGATATCGGGCTGGATTATCTTTAGATCGCAATGACGCTGCGTTCGGGCACGCTCTCAAAGAGCTGCCCGCGCGCCTTCCTTGCGATAGTAGAAAACCTGCCGCGCCCTGACCTCGTTCTCAACGACCCCGATCAGACCGACCAGCTTTTCGGAGGTGCGAACCTGCACAATGTCAGGTGTCACCACGAAGACGGTCGCTTCATCATAAGGCGTGGCGCTCATGATCATATTGCGTGTTTCAGCGACGACGTTTGCCCATGCCTTGGCGTGGCGCTCGGACCTCGCGAAATATGAGGTGCACGTCTTGAGTGCCAGATCATAGGTCGCTTCCATGGATGGCATGGCTATCGACGGATATTCCCGATCGAAATAGACGAGCGCGTCGGTCAAATCGGCCGTCACTGCCGGACGGAGCGCTTCGGCGAGCGCCTGCGCGTGGTTGAAGCAGACGTTGTTGAACATCCACGACCGCTGCGCAAAGCTCGTTTCTGCGAATGCGGCTGCCGCCTTGGGCACGAAACTGAACCACCAGCGCGCGATCTCGAGCAACTGGAATCGGACGTTGTACTGCTCCCGCACGAAATCGCCGGGCGCAAGCACCGCGAGCGCCGCGATGCGATCCGTATCGAGCACGCGCAGGCTGGTCGCCGCAACCGTTGCCGCGGCTCCAAGATTGATCAACAGGGCCGCGGCGCGATCCGGCTCCTCGAGCATCGAATCGTTGAAGGCATCGGCAGCCAGGAACGAATCCCACAACGCATTGGCGATAATGAGCCGGATCAGGGAATGCTCCTCGGTAGCCGCCAGCAGCGGAGACGAGGCGCGCGGAACGTAGCTCACGAGAGAGGGATTGTGCCCGACATAGGGACAAGTGATCGCCGTGTTGATCCGCTTCGATCCAGCCGTGAAGCTGCCCCAGAAGGCATTGAACGCAGGCGACAGAAAGTTCGCCAATATCGTCTCACGGGACTGGGCCGGCGATGCCGATGTCCTCTCGCCCGCGGCCGATCTCATCCGCTCGCGAATATCACGCGACGTCGCATCCATCAGCGCCCGGCGCATTTCGCCGTCTCCGACGGGTGCAGGATAGGTATCGCGCGTTTCGAAGAAATACTGGCCGCGCAGAGACCCGTTGGCCCGCAGCACGGCGATGCCATGTCCCATCACAAGCATGCGGGAACCGGCTGATGTGCTCAGGGTCCAGGCGATCTGACCATTGCCCACCGGCAGGCCCGCATTCACGCCTTCGAAGGCGATGCGCTCCTGAGCGCAGGTCGCACGCGCCGCCACCTGGATCGGGTCGGAGGCGCTGAAACGCGCTTTGGCCCGCCGCAGATAGTCCTGGCGGGCGGCGAGCAGGGAATTGCGCGCAATGACCGCTTCGCGCTCGGCCGTGAGCCGATCGTTTGGCAGCGGTCGCAGGGCCGGCAGCGTGCGTAGCCAGGCTGCGTTGAGATTGGTCATATTGCGGAGTGAACCGAAGCGCTTGTCGAGCAGCTTGATCGCGGGATCGATTTCCCCAAAACCGCTGCCGTCCTGTATGCCTTTTGCCCGACGCGGATCGCCCTTCATGATGGCCATGAACTCGTCGAAGATCGCGACGTAATCCTTTGCGCCCATCGCGACGAGCCCGCGGCGACAATTGTCGAGCGTCTGCTCGCTCATCCCACTGTTGTGGGCAAACTGGCCATGGCCGCCGTTGTTGACCTGGGCCAGATAGTAATCCGCGTGATAGCTCCAGAATGCCTCCGCGACGACCTCGCCGGAGACCAGGTGGGCCGGGCCAATCGCCCAATTCACGAAATCGACGACGGTGGCGACCAGATCGCTGTCATCGGCCACATAGGCGTCGGGAATGAGTATCTCACGTGCAATCACCCCCTGAGGCTCAAGCGCGCGCCGATCCTCATCGTTCTCAGTCATCTGTATGCCCCGCCCCAAAAGCCCCCTCTTCTACAGACACATCGGCGAGGCCGAATCCGCAATGCAAACGAGAAAAAAACTGTCACATGGTGACTGGATACCGCACGAGACCCAAGCGGCCCCTTTCGCAGCCATTCGCAGCGCGGCGGAACCAGCGGCGCGCGATCTTCGGGCTGGATCGATAGAGCGTGAGATTATTCAGCCGCTGCGCCCGGCGACGCCTTGCTCTGGCGCGTCAGGCGACTGCTGCGCCGGAACACCGAATAGGTCGCGAGCGCGAAGAGGATCACGAGGAGCTGCAGCGACAGCGCTTCCAGCGTCGGGTTCAGGCCGAGATCGGCGAGCCAGGACAGGCTCTTCACTTCCGTGAACGGCAGCAGCGCCTGCTCCTGGAATTCCTGCACGGCCTCGCCGATGAACTTGATCGCCATCACGAACAGGAAAGCCGAGGTCAGGATGAACAACGGCCGCAGCGGAATCTTCTGCGCGATCAGGTTGATGAAATAGAACAGCACCGCAAGCGCAATGGTGGCGGCGCCGAGTCCGGCAAACAGGCCTGCGCTCCAGCCGCCCTCGGTGGTCGCCAGCGCGTTGATGAACAGCACGGTCTCGGCGCCCTCGCGGAACACCGCGAGGAAGGCGAGCGCGCCGACCGCCCACACCGTGTCCTGTGCCAGCGCAGTATCGGCCTTGTGCGCGAGATATTCCTTCCAGCCCTGCGGGTCCTGCTTCACCATCAGCCAACCGCTGACATAGAGCATGAGGCCCGCGGCAAAGAGGATGATGATGCCCTCGAGGATGTCGCTGTGCTCGCCCGAATTCAGCACCGCGAACAGCCAGGCCGCGATGATGCTGGCGCCGACCGCAGCCAGCGCGCCGCCATAGAGCGCCTGGATGCGATGGCCGGCACCGACCTTGGACAGGTAGCCGGCGAGCGCGGCGATCACCAGCATCGCCTCGAGTCCTTCGCGCAGCAGGATGACCGCGGCCTGAATGAATGCAGACGACATCAGCGAACCTATTTTGGCCCGTTCTATCGCCAGGGATTTTCAAGTAAAGCGCTGTCGGCCTGCACGATTTCGTCAACGCCCGGACCGCGCAAAAAACCCGCGCAAAACGGGCATTTTTTGCGGCGACGATAGATTAGAATAGTTCAACTCAACCGGGTTGCCCGACCGGCATGGCAAGCTTTGCCTGCCCCGCTTCGCGGCGTCGCGGCAGCAGCCGCTCGACCTGCAGGACCGCCAGCGTCAACACCACGATCGCTACCGCCTGGTGCATGAGCGCGAGATCGATCGGCACCTGGTTCAAGAGCGTCAGTATCCCGAGCGTCGCCTGCAGCGTGATCGCCGCCACCAGCCACCAGGCGCCGGCGATCGTCTCGCCGCTTGAGCGCGAACGGATGGTGTCGATCGCATGCAGGATCGCCAGCGCCAACAGCGCGTAAGCGGTCATGCGGTGCTCGAACTGCACGGTCAGCGTATTGTCGAATAGGTTGCGCCACCAGGGCTGCTCGAAGAACAGACGCCCCGCGGATGGAATGAAAGCGCCATCGATTTCGGGCCAGGTGTTGTAGACCTTTCCGGCACGCAGGCCCGCGACCAGCGCGCCGAAATAGAGCTGCAGGAAGGTCACCGCCAGCAGCAGCAAGGCCGTGATCTTCAGCCGCAACGGCGCCGGATTTGGCGGCCGGTCGCCAAGCCGCCGCACCGTCCAGACGATCGCCGAATAGATCAGGAGCGCCAGTATCAGATGGACGGCGAGACGATATTGCGAGACCTCGACCTTCTCGGAGAGGCCCGAAGCAACCATCCACCAGCCCACCGCCCCCTGCAACGCGCCGAGGCCGAAGATCAGCCAGAGGCGCCGCTTCAATTCGCCGTCGGCGACGGCGCCCCGCCACAGGAAATAGAGGAACGGCAGCAGATAGGCGATCCCGATTACGCGCCCGAGCAGGCGGTGGCTCCATTCCCACCAGTAGATCGTCTCGAACTCGGCCAGCGTCATCCCGGCATTGAGCTCGCGATATTGCGGGATCTTCTTGTAGCCCTCGAAGGCTTCCGTCCATTGCGCCTCGGTGAGCGGCGGCAGCGTGCCGGTGACCGGCTTCCATTCGACGATTGAAAGCCCGGATTCGGTGAGCCGGGTGGCCCCGCCGACCAGCACCATGAGCGCGATGAGGGCTGCGACCGAAAGCAGCCACCAGCGAAGGTGAGCATTTTGGGAGGGCTCGGAGACGGAACGTGCGGTCATCGGTCCTGCTTGATCGGATTGGCGCGCCCCTTATAGTCCGCCTCCTCGCAGGCGCAAGGCGCGCTTTGCCTCACGAGTTATCGATCAACCGGCCATGAATATACGCACCCGCAAGCTGCTTGGAACCATCTTCCTGCTGATGCTGGTGGTGGTGTGGTCGCTGCTTGGCATGACGGTCGCGCAGACGCCGTGGCTTGCCAATTCAGGCCTGCTGCAGGCGATTTTCTATGTCGTGGCCGGGCTCGGCTGGGTGCTGCCGGCGATGCCGATCGTGGCCTGGATGTCGCGGCCCGACCGCATCTAGAGCTTCGGTTCTGAGAGCCGAAGCTCTAGATTCTTGTTTTGACGCGTTTTCTTCACGCGAACCGGTATCCACTTCGCTCGAAAACGCTTTAGATCTGCGTTGACCGCGTCGGCCGGACCGGCGCGAACATGAGCCCCGACAGCAGCACGCGCATCATGCGCAGCGAGCGCAGACGCCCGTCCCAGCACACCCGCGGCAGCACGTGCAGGTTGGTGCGCCCCTGCGCTTCCACGATCCCTCCGATGCTCGACACCGCGCTGTCAAAGCCTGTCTCGCCAGCCATCAGCACATGCACAGGGCGAAAGCTCTCGCGGTCTCCGAACGGATAGGCAAAATGCCCGACCTCGCGGCGGATGCCGGCCTCGAGCACCGCCTTGCCCATCGCCATCTCGCGCTCGGCATCAGCGTCGCGCAGGTTCGACAGCGCCGGATAGTTCACGGTCGCACTGCCGATCGTGACGTTGGGATCGGCCGCGAGCATTGTGAGATCGTTCCAGTCCATCGAGGCGCTGCGCGACAGTGCTGCCAGATCGACGCCGTAGCGCTTGCAGAGATCGTTGATCGCGACGGAGAGATCCGGTGGCGCCAATGTCCGCATCCATTTCGAGAGGAAGTCGTAGAGCTCGTATTTTTCCGCCACACCACGAATCGAAAAATGCAATTCCTTGCGCTCGATCACGAGGCTGATGCGGCTCTCGCGCGCGATGATCTTCTCCAGCGCCAGCCACCACGCCTCCCCTAGCCCATCCGGAAACGCACTCGGCAGGTAGATGGCGAAGGGCACGCCATGCTTCGACAGCACCGGATAGGCATCCGTCGCCAGATCCTTGTAACCGCCATCGAACGTCAGGCAGGCAAAGCGGCGCGGCAGCGGCAAGGTGACGGCGCGGCGGCAGGCTTCGTCGATCGAGACGATATCGTAGTTCCAGCGCTTCAGCGCCCGGATCGTGCGGTCCAAGAACTCTGGCGTGATCTCGCGCGAGGCCAGCGGCCGAAACCGCTCTCGACGGCGCGCACGCGCGCGCTCGAAGCGCAGGATGACGCCGGCCCCGCCGGTCTGTCGCTGCCGCAACCGCGCATAGCCAGAGAAGTAAGCGAGCTCGATCTGCGCCCGCTTCAAGAAGGTGATATCCGACACCACGTCCCGCCCCCGATCCGGCGGTTCCCAGGCGCCGTCTAACGATTGTTATTACTCTTTGTTGACATTTCCCTGCGAAGGTCGCCCAAGCCGAATTGTAAATAATCGATTAATACCGGACTCAGCAATAACCATGGCTGCCGCGATCGAAGCACGAACGGCGGAGTTGGAAGCGTGGTCGAAAACAAGCCGCGTCACCGGTGTCGACATCATCCGCGATCTCGAAGCCGCCGAACCGACATGGCGCAGCTTCGAAAAGCAGTTCTGCACGCCCTACCAGCGCTTTGATTTTCTCGCCGCCTGGCAGCGGCAGGTCGGCGCGCGCGAGGGCCTCACACCCTTCATCGTGATCGGTCATGATGGCGAGCGCCGGCCGCTGTTCGTGCTGCCGCTGACGCTCGAGACCGCTCTTGGCGTGCGCTGCGCCACATTCATGGGCGGCAAGCACGCCACCTTCAACATGGCGCTGTGGGACCGCGACCTCGCCGCGGGCGCAACGGCTGCCGATCTCAGGACCATGGTCTCGGCCATCGCGGCGCGCGGCGAGGCCGACGTGCTCGCCTTGCACCAGCAGCCGCTCAACTGGCGCGATCTGCCGAACCCGCTGGCTCTGCTGCCGCACCAATCCTCGGTGAATGACTGTCCCCTGCTCGCCATCGAACCCGGCGCCGAGCGCACCACCCTGATCAGCAATTCGTTCCGGCGGCGATTGAAGGGCAAGGAACGCAAGCTGCAGCAGCTCGCCGGCTATCGCTATCAGGTCGCCGCCACCGACGCCGATGTCACGCGGGTCCTGAACTGGTTCTTCCGCGTCAAGCCGCAGCGCATGGCCGAACAGAAGCTGCCCAACGTCTTTGCCGAGCCGGGCGTGGAGGATTTCATCCGCTCCGCCTGCCTGACCGAGGTTCCGGGCGGCGGCCGCGTCATCGACATCCACGCGCTCGAATGCGACGACGAGGTGATCGCGATCTTCGCCGGCGTCGCCGACGGCCATCGCTTCTCGATGATGTTCAACACCTACACAATGTCCGCCAGCGCCAAGTTCAGCCCCGGCCTGATCCTGATGCGCAACATCATCGATCACTACGCCGCGCTGAACTACCGCGCCCTCGACCTCGGCATCGGCTCGGACGAATACAAGCGGCTGTTCTGCAAGAGCGACGAGCCGATCTTCGACAGCTTCATTCCGCTCTCCTGGCGCGGCAGGCTAGCGGCAAGCGCGATGTCCGGCGTCGTCAGCGCCAAGCGCCTGGTCAAGCGCAATCCCGCGCTGTTCGATCTCGCGCAAAACCTGCGCGGCATGTTCCGCTAGGGGCGCGCATTTCCACCGCCATGCAGCTCATGACTATGAGCTGCCGATCTGCCTGCCATCGACTTCGCGACATCGCGAACGCATGCGACGAATATCTCGGCAGCCGGGCTCAACGTGCGGTTCTTCAGCGTTACAATAGCCGCAGACACAGCCGACGTTCGCGGCAGCTTGACCGGAAGTCTCTTCAGCGACAGATCGCGGCCGCTGAACTGCACAATCGAGCTTGGAAGCAAGGTGACGAAGTGCCCGGTCGCAGCGAGCCTGCAGCAGAGGTGAAGCGACAGCGTCGTGACGGGCGTGCGAGGCATATTCAATCCGCTTTCGCGAAACAGATCAGCCGTAGCGGAGCCTGGAAAAGTGTCCGGCGGCGGCAAGATCCAGGCTTCATCGGCAAGATCGGCCAGGCTGACCTTGGAACATCGCGCCCATTTGCTTCGCTGCCCCACAACCACAACCCGCGGGTCACTTAGCACAGGCTCCACCGCCAGATCTTCCTCGGCGAACGGCGTTGGAATCCAGCCCAGCAACAGATCGATGCTCCGCTCGCGCAGTTCGCTGTAACGCGTGGTGCCAAGCACCATCTGCGCGACGTTCAGGCGGATACCTGGATGACGCCGCGTGAATCGATCGATCACGGCCGGAAGCAGGCCGGCCGCAACGCTTTCCGAGCTACCGATGCGGAGCTGCCCGACGGTCGGATCGGCAAGAAATTCGAGCTCTTCCAGCCCCTGCATCAGCTCGTCGAAGATCGCCGTACCGCGCTTGACGAGGGCGCGCCCATACGGCGTGGGCTCGATGCCGTTGCGGCCGCGGTCGAGAAGCCGAAGCCCGAGTGCATGCTCCATGTCCGCGATCGCCCTCGACACGGCCGGTTGCGAAATCGCCAATTCGGCCGCGGCTTTCGCCATGCTGCCTCGCTGCGCAACGACGAGCAGGATATGGAGATCGCGCAGCTTGATGCGGCGCCGGGCTCGCTCAATGGATTGCATGTCCGATCCTTATCAAAACAGTTATGAAACCCTCACATACTAGCATTGGACGGATATGCCCGCCTCAAGCATCCTCGTGGTCCCGATCAGTCGTTTCAGACGCGGAGGATCCGATGGCTTGGATGATGATGACGCGCCGCGATGTGCTGGCAATGTCAGGTGCCGGCGTCGCTTTCTCCGCCGCCGGTCTCGTGCCGCAGAGCATCGCCGAGCCGCGCCTGAAGACCGCGCATATCCTGACAGGGTTCACGCCCGGGCTCCCCGATGCCGTGGCAAGACTCGTCGCCGATCAGATGAAGGATTATGCTGCGTCGATCGTGGTCGAGACCCGGCCTGGTGCGAGCGGACGGGTCGCGGTGGAGGCCGTGAAGGCGGCCACCCCCGATGGATCTGTCCTTTTGCTGGCGCCACTTGGCTTCTTGACGCTGTTTCCTCACGTCTACAAGACGCTCAGATACGAGCCGCGGGATTTTACTCCGGTATCGACCGTCGCTTCATTTCCGACATTGCTGACGGTGGGTCCGAAGGTACCACGCGAGGTAAAGACGCTGGCTGAATTCATCACGTGGTGCCGCGCCAATCCGACGCAGGCGACCTACGGCACGGCGGGTGCTGGATCGACGCTGCACTTCATCGGCGCGATGCTGGGCCGCACTGCGGGGTTCGAGTATCTCCACGTGCCCTAGGCAGGGCCGCGCTACAGGATCTCGTGAAAGGCGAGATCGCCTCGGCCATCATGCCGCTCGGCAGTTCCGTTGGCCTCGTCCAGTCCGGAGAGCTTCGTGCGCTCGCGACCACCGGTCCACGCCGCAGCACATTTCTTCCCGATGTGCCCACGATGGCCGAAGCCGGTTATCCCTCGCTTGAGGACCTCACATGGTTTGGGTTTTTCGTTCCGGCAAAGACCCCGGCGGACACCGTCGAAAGGCTCAATAGTGCGATCCAGGCAGCCTTGCGTACCGACGAGGTCAAGGCCGGCATGGCGAGACAGTTCGTCGAGATCGACGCAATCCCGATGGCCGACTTTAACCGGCTGCTCGCATCCGAGTCCGATCGGTGGAAAGCGATCGTGCAGGCAACCGAATTCACGCCGACCGATTGAAGGTCTCGGCCCCGGTGCCGTTGGTCTACGCCGCGACCACGCGCGGGCCCGGCTCGACGGCGTCCGATGGCTCGCACGGCTTCGTCAGCATCGTCACTTCCGAGAAACCGACAGCGGCAAGCTGCTCGCGCATCAGGCGGCGGGCATCGTCGGCCATCGAAGCATCCGGCACCGCGACGGCGCGGGCATGCGCCGTCAACAGATCGGCCGGCAGGTCGGAAGCCGTGCCGGCATCGAGCAGCACGTGGTCGTAGGCGCTGAGCAGCGCGTCGATCGCGAGCGTCAGC
Organism: Bradyrhizobium sp. 31Argb; assembly: GCF_043638955.1. Taxonomy (NCBI): domain Bacteria; kingdom Pseudomonadati; phylum Pseudomonadota; class Alphaproteobacteria; order Hyphomicrobiales; family Nitrobacteraceae; genus Bradyrhizobium; species Bradyrhizobium sp. 31Argb. The sequence continues at coordinate 23,508 of NZ_JBEGDB010000069.1, forward strand.
CGCGGCGACTGCAGTTGCGCGCGATCGAAGCCGGGGCAGCCAGCGCTGACCAGATTGACCCGCGACAGCCGGTCGCGCGTGATGATCTCCGAAAACGTCGCCTGCCCCTGCATCAATTCGGCAAGCCCCGGCGCGCCGGGATCGGTCGAGACCGCCGCTATCGTCGGAGACGCCGCTGCGAGGTCGACGACGGCGACCTTGGCTTCGCGCGCCATCAGCCGCGCCAGCGTCAGCGTGGTCAGCGCGATGCTCTCGCTCGTGGCCGTCCCCAGCACGGTGACCTTGCGTGCGTCGGCGCCAGCCCGGCGCAGCTTCTCGGCGAGCAGCTCGATTTCTCCGATGGCCGTGGGGGCTTCACGCTGCGGTGCAATGGATGCGGCCTCGACCTCGGGCTCGGGTTCCGATGCCGGCTCCAGCTCTGGTTCCTGCTCGTCGTCGCTCTCGACGACGGTAGTGCGAACCGGCACCCGCGCTATCATCTGCGGCACAACCGGCGCTGCAGCGGCGCGCGGCGCGGTCATGCGCAGGAGCTCGCCGGTCACGATCAGGCCTGACGAGAGCAACAAGGTCGCCAGCGTCGCGATCAGCACGATCGGCAGCTTCTTCGGATAGGCCGGCGTGTTGGACACCGACGCGCGCGAGATGATGCGGCCATCGGACGGTCCTGCGTCGATGTTCTCGCGCGTATTGGCTTCGCGGTATTTCGCCAGATAGGACTCAAGCAGGTCGCGCTGCGCCTTGGCTTCGCGCTCCAGCGCGCGGAGCTGGACATCCTGGCCGTTATAGGACGACGCCTGCTTCTTCAATTGATCGAGGCTCGCGCTCAGCGCCTCGACGCGGCCGCCGGCAACACGGGCGTCATTGTCGAGCGTGCGGGAGATCTTGGCCGCCTCCTCGCGCAACTGCCGATCGAGATCGGCAAGCTGCGCCTTCAATTCCTTGATACGCGGATGATTGTCGAGCAGCGTCGACGATTGCTCGGCGAGCTGCGCGCGCAGCGTGACCCGCTGCTCGCTGAGGCGGCGGATCAGTTCGGAATTGAACACTTCGGAAGCTTCGATCGGCTTGCCGCTCTGCAGCATCTCGCGGATCAGCCGCGCCTTGGTCTCGGCATCCGCCTTCAGTGCACGCGCATTGTTGAGCTGCGTGTTGAGCTCGCCCATCTGCTGGTTGGACAGCGAGGTGTTGTTGGTGCCGACGAACAGGCTCGACTTGGAGCGGAAATCCTCGACGCGGGATTCGGCGTCCGCGACTTTCTTCCGCAAATTCTCGATCTCGCCGGCAAGCCACTGGCTCGCCGTTTTCGCCTGCTCCTGCCGCGCATTCTGCTGCAGCACCAGATAATTTTCGGCGATCGAGTTGGCGACGCGTGCGGCGAGCTCGGGGTCGCGCGACTGGAATTCGACGACGATGACGCGCGACTTGTCGACCGCGTAAGCCTGCAGGCGTTCATAATAGGCTTCCAGCACGCGCTCTTCCGGCGTCAGCGAGAACGGATCGCGCCCGATGCCGACCAGCGCCAGCAGCGATTTCAGCGGGGAGAAGCCCTGCAGCACCGGATCGAATTCCGGCCGCTCGGCAAGCTTGTTCTTCTTGATGATCTCGCGCGCGAGATCGCGCGACAGCAGCAGCTGCACCTGGCTGGTGACGGCTTCGGGATCGACGACGTTTCGTTCCTCATTGCGCTCGCCGCTCGGCCGCAGGAACACGTTCTCGCGGCCGTCGATCAGGATGCGCGCTTCCGACTTGTAGCGCGGCGTCACCATGTTGACCGCGGCGAGCGACAGCGTGAACGCCAGCACCGTCGGCACGATGATCCAGCTCCGCTTGCGCATCAGCGCCTGGCCGAGCGCAGGCAGGTCGAGATCGCCAGCAGGAGACGCGGCGACGGTTGCGGGCTCGCCCGCAGCCGGCGCAGGCTTTGCGAGCGCGCGCCGGACCACGGCTTTGTCCTTGCCTGCACGCCAGAACGCAAAACGCATTGTTCACTCCCGCGGGGACGCCACTCAATCTGCCTCAGCCGGCACGATTACACTCCATTAAGGTTGCTGCTGGGTTAATCGGCCCGCCTGACGAACAGCACCGGCTGTCCTCGCCCACGCGTCATGCTTTGTTAACCATGGGCGTCCTTAATCGGCCGCGATATTTTGTCGGGATTCCAATATGCGCCGCCTGCGCGCCGCTGCTTCTTGCCTGCCTTCGATGCTTGCGCGCGTCGCCTCGGCCGGCGATCTCACGCTCATCAGCGAGCGCCTGACGTGACCGTGGATTCCGACCAGCCGCTCCGCATCCTGCATGTCGTGCGCGCCCCTGTCGGCGGGATCTTTCGCCATATCCTCGACGTCGCCAACGGACAGATCGAACGCGGCCACCACGTCGGCATCGTCGCCGACAGCATCACCGGCGGCGAGCGCGCCGCCACAGCGCTTGCGGACATCGAACCGCGCCTGAAACTCGGTATCCGCCGTGTGGCCATTCGCCGCGAGCCGCGGTTCGCCGATGTGATGGTCTGGGCGCAGATCGCGGGCCTGATCCGGAAGCTGAAGCCGGATGTGCTGCACGGCCATGGCGCCAAGGCCGGCGCCTATATTCGCCTGCGGCCGCACTCCAAACACACCGTTCGCGTCTACACGCCGCATGGCGGCTCGCTGCACTATCCGCTCGACACGCTGAAGGGCAATTTCTACAGCCGGCTCGAGCGCGCGCTGATGAACAGCACCGACCTGTTCCTGTTCGAGAGCGCCTTTGCGCGCGACACCTATCAGCGCACGGTCGGCACGCCGACCAGCGGCGTGGTGCGCTGCGTGTTCAATGGCGTGACCGCGGAAGAGTTCGATCCGGTGGAGCGCACTGAAGATGCCACCGACATCGTCTATGTCGGCGAGTTCAGGCACATCAAGGGAGCCGATCTCCTGATCGACGCCGTGGCGAAACTGCGCGCCGAGGGCAAGCCGGTGACGCTGACGCTTGCCGGCGATGGCGAGGAATCGGAGAAGCTGAAGGCGCAGGTCAAGCGGCTTTCGCTTGGCGACGCTGCGCGCTTCATCGGCCATGTCAAGGCGCGCTACGGGTTTTCGAAAGGCAAGCTGCTGGTCGCTCCGTCCCGTGGCGACTCGATGCCCTATGTCGTGATCGAGGCTGCCGCCGCTGGGATCCCGATGGTAGCAGCCAACGTCGGCGGCATCCCCGAGATCTTCGGCCCGCATACGGATGCGCTGTTTGCGCCGAGCAACGCCGCCGCCATGGCGGAAGCGATCAGCCGCGCGCTCGACGATCCCGCCGCGACATCGGCGCGCGCACAAGCGTTGCGCGAGCGCATCTCCACACATTTCTCGCAGCAGGCGATGGTCGAGGGCGTACTTGCCGGCTATCGCGACGCGTTTGCCAATCGTCAACCGTTACTTGCCGACGTAACCGTTTGTTCCGATTTCTCCCCTAATCGGTGACGCGGGGCAATTCCGCAGCGGCCTCCGCATCCCTATCTGCGGCCGCAAGAACGGACATGACGACGTGGAACCGATTAACGCACGCTCGATGCTGGAGGCGGCAGCGACCGCCGGTGGCGGCCGTCCGCCCATCGAACGGCGCCGCCGGCTGTCACCCGCCGCGCTCGCCGTTACCGATGAAAAGGTCCGCGGCGCCTATTCGCCGGTCGTCATCACCGGCATCGTTCGCCTCGTTGATTTCATCCTGCTGAGCCTGGTCGGCGTTGCGCTTTATCTCTGGTACGTGATGCCGCTCTCCGGCTTCCGCTGGGAATATGTCGCGGCGATCCTCGCCATGACGATATCGGCGGTAGTCTGCTTCCAGGCCGCCGATATCTACGAAATCCAGATGTTCCGTGGACAGTTGCGGCAGATGACGCGGATGATCTCGTCCTGGGCCATCGTCTTCCTGCTGTTCATCGGCGCGTCGTTCCTGGTCAAGCTCGGCGGCGAGATCTCGCGGGTATGGCTGACGGCATTCTTCTTCGTCGGTCTCGCGGCCCTGATCGTCGAGCGGCTGATCCTGCGCGGCCTGGTGCGGCGCTGGGCGTGCGACGGCCGGCTCGACCGCCGCACCGTGATCGTCGGCGCCGATGAGAACGGCGAGCAGCTCGTCGAGGCGCTCAAGGCACAGCCCGACACCGACATCCGCGTGCTCGGCGTGTTCGACGACCGCAACGATGACCGCGCGATGGATAGCTGCGCCGGCAGCCCGAAGCTCGGCAAGATCGACGACATCGTCGAGTTTGCCCGCCGCACCCGCGTCGACCTCGTGCTGTTCGCACTGCCGATCTCGGCCGAGACCCGCATCCTGCAAATGTTGAAGAAGCTCTGGGTGCTGCCGGTCGATATCCGCCTCTCGGCGCACACCAACAGGCTGCGTTTCCGTCCCCGCTCCTATTCCTATCTCGGCAAGGTGCCGACGCTCGACGTGTTCGAGGCGCCGATCACCGACTGGGACCTGGTGCTGAAATGGCTGTTCGACCGCATCGTCGGCGGCCTGATCCTGCTCGCCGCGCTGCCGGTGATGGGACTGGTAGCGCTTGCGGTGAAGCTCGACAGTCCGGGCCCGATGCTGTTCCGCCAGAAGCGCTTCGGCTTCAACAATGAGCGGATCGACGTCTACAAGTTCCGCTCGCTCTACCATCATCAGGCCGACCCCACCGCATCGAAGGTCGTCACCAAGGACGATCCTCGCGTCACCCGCGTCGGCCGTTTCATCCGCAAGAGCAGCCTCGACGAACTGCCGCAGCTCTTCAACGTCGTGCTGAAGGGCAACCTCTCCCTCGTCGGCCCGCGCCCGCATGCGGTACAGAGCAAATTGCAGAACCGTCTGTTCGATGAAGCGGTCGACGGCTATTTCGCGCGCCACCGCGTCAAGCCCGGCATCACCGGCTGGGCGCAGATCAACGGCTGGCGCGGCGAGGTCGACACCGACGAGAAGATCCAGAAACGCGTCGAGTTCGATCTCTATTACATCGAGAACTGGTCGGTGCTGTTCGACCTCTACATCCTCCTGAAGACGCCGTTCTCGCTGCTGACCAAGAACGAGAACGCGTATTGAGAGGCGTCATTGCGAGCGGAGCGAAGCAATCCATGTCGCAACTCGGGGATAAATGGATTGCTTCGTCGCTTCGCTCCTCGCAATGACGCCGTTGTATTGTTTAGGTGCGTGAATTCGTGATGGCCTACGCTGCAACAGCCGGGACGTCCCTTCCGCAAGCCGCGGTTCCGCCCGGCGTGCTGGCGCTGCAGCGCGCGATGGTGTGGCTGGCGGGCGCTTCCGGCGCGATCGTGTTCATCGAGCCGAGCCCCTACGAATTGGTGACGCTGACAGCGGCCATCATCTTCTTCGCGACCGGCCTGCGGATGCGGCTCGCCTTCATGCCGCTGCTTCTGATGCTGATCTTGCTTAATGTCGGCTACAGCATCGGCGCCATCCCGTTTCTCGACAGGCCGGAGGTCGCAACCTGGATCGCGACGTCCTGGTACATGGCGGTCACCGTGGTGTTCTTCGCCATGGTTACTTCCGAAGATACCGAGGCGCGGCTGGACATGCTCCGGCGCGGCCTCGTCGTCGGCGGGATGATCGCATCGCTCGCGGCGATCGGCGGCTACTTCCATCTCGTGCCCGGCGGCTACGATCTCCTGACCCTGTATGAGCGCGCGCGCGGCACCTTCAAGGATCCGAACGTGCTCGGCGCCTTTCTGATTCTGCCGGCGCTGTTCTCGTTGCAAAGCGTCGTCTCCGATCGTCCCGGCAAGGCATTCCGCAACACCATCGCCTTCGGCATCATGTCGCTCGCGATCCTGCTCGCGTTCTCGCGCGCGGCCTGGGGCGGCCTCGTGATCACCGCGGCATTCATGCTGGCGCTGATGGTGTTGACCAGCCGCTCGCAGACCGAGCGCTCGCGCATCATCGTGATGGCGCTCGTCGCCGTCATCCTCGCAGTCGCGCTGGTCGCGATCCTGTTGTCGTTCGACTCGATCGCGCAGATGTTCAAGCAGCGCGCGAGCTTCGACCAGAGCTACGACGAAGGCCGCTTCGGCCGGTTCGGGCGCCACACCCTCGGCGCCCAGATGGCGCTCGATCTGCCCTTCGGCATCGGTCCGCTGCAATTCCGCAGCTACTTCCCCGAAGACACCCACAATTCCTACCTGAAGCGTTCATGTCAGGCGGCTGGATCTCCGGCCTCGTCTATCCGGCGCTGGTCTTCGTCACCGTGATCACGGGCTTCCGCTACACCTTCCTGCCCGTTCCCTGGCAGCGGACTTATCTGGCGATCTTCGCAGCCTTCCTCGGCACCGTCGGCGAAAGCTTCATCATCGACACCGACCACTGGCGCCACTTCTGGATGATGCTCGGTGCAATGTGGGGCATGTATGCCGCCGCGGCGCGCTACCGCGGCGCCTCTGAACCGGCGCTCACCGCCGAGGCGGCCGCCCGCGTTTCTTAGCCGGCTTCTCCTCGGGCGTATCGAGCAGCCCCTTGAGCTTCTCGGTCGCTTCCAGCACGGCCTTGTAGCCTTCGTTGGCGAAGCGCAGCAGCAATTGCAATTCGGCTTCCGAATAAGTGCTCCAGAGCCGCTGCATCGCCTCCTGCATCGGCACGTAGTAGCGCCCAATCCTGGCAGCGTTCTCGGGCACAGTCGCGATGTAGACCTTGCGGCGGTCGGTCTCATCACGCTCGCGGCGCACGAAGCCGGCCTTCTCCAGGCGGTCGACCACGCCGGTGATGGCGCCGGTGGTGAGCCCGGTGACCTCCGCAAGCCGGCCCGCCGTCACGCGGCCTTCGAGGTTGAGGAAGTCGAGACATTCGAGGTCGGAACCGGAAATTCCCGCCACGTTGGCAACGGCTTGCCCGTACAGCACGCCCTGCGCTGACGAGCGTCGCATCGCCTCTTCCAATTCCTGCATCAACGCCGCGCGCGACTTCAACCTTGACAAGATTTCTCCTATCTCTTACCAATTAGATATCTTACGTACTAAGATAATTAGCTAATCATCTTTCCTAACGCACGCAACCGAACGGAGCAAGCCATGCCCCGCCGTCCTCGCAAGGCCTTGATCATTGGCGGCGGCATCGCCGGCCCTGTCGCTGCGATCTTCCTCAAGCGTGCCGGCTACGATGTCGAGGTTTACGAGGGCTGGCCGCATTCGAGCGGCATCGGCGGCGGCCTGCAGATTGCGCCGAACGGCATGCATGTGATGGCCGAACTCGGCCTCGCCGACGAACTGATCCGTCAGGGCTCGATCGCCGAATCCTTCGATTTCCATTCGCAAGGCGGCAGGAAGCTCGGCTCGATCAACCGCGACATGGAGAAGCGCTTTGGCCAGCCGGCGGTGAATATGCGTCGCACCACGCTGCAGGAGATCCTCTTCAACAAGGCTTGGTGCTCGAACGCCGAACTCTATTTCGAGAAGCGCCTGGTCAAGATCATCGATCGGCCCGACCACCCCATCATCGCTTATTTCGCCGACGGCACGACCGCCGAAGGCGATTTCCTGATCGGCGCTGACGGCGTGCACTCGAAGGTGCGGCGCCATGTGGTGCCGGACGGACCAGAACCATTCGACACCGGGCTGATCGGTTTCGGCGGCTTCGTGCCTCGTTCGGTGCTCGAAGGCAGATCGATCGGCGGACGCGTCGAGACCACGTTCGGCCAAAGCGGCTTCTTCGGTTACGGCTTCTGCAGTTCCGATCCCGCTGACGGCGTGATGTGGTGGAGCACGCAGCCTTCGCATGGTGTCGACGCCACGACATTCCGTGTCATGGATCAGGCGGCGCTGAAGCAGCATTTGCGCGACTTCCATCGGGGGTGGCACGATCCGATCCCGCGCATCATCGAGGCCGCCGAGAACATCGTGGTGACCGACACGCTCGATGTCGCGAGCCTGCCGACCTGGTCGCGCAAGCGCTCGCTCCTCATCGGCGACGCCGCCCATGCCACCAGCCCGCATGCCGGCCAAGGCGCTTCGCTGGCGCTGGAAGACGCGATGCGGCTCGGCAAACTCATGCTCGACGGACAGGAACTCGGTCTGACCTTCCAGAATTTTGAGCACGAGCGCCGCCCGCGCGCGGAAAAGATCGTCGCTATCGCCCGCCGCAACGGCAATAGCAAGCGCGAATTCAGCGCCGCGGGAGCGTGGGTTCGTGATCAAGTGCTGAGTCTGCTGCTACCGGTGACCTCGCGATGCATGGATTTTATGTGCGTCTATGATCCACGGGCGGCGTAGCCCGTAGGGTGGGCAAAGCCATCGGGCGCGCGTTCGCGCGACCCGTTGGCTTTGCCCACCCTCATATGGGGCTTTGTGAGTCAAGGCTCTCAACGAACGGGTGTGGGTCGGGTTTTTGCGGTGAG